>JANMVB010000420.1:0-2971 GCA_031392305.1 Ferruginibacter sp. | reverse complement strand
GGCAATATGGTAAATACAGGGACCCGGATAATAACACATACAAAGTATGGATGGATGAAAAGATGTGGATGCCCAGGTTTGAAGGACAGGCAGCATACATTACCCCCTGCATCAGCAATTTTGTAAGTGGCCCTGCAGGCATGGTGTATAATCCTGGAACAGCATTAAGCCCAAAATATAAAAACACCTTTTTTATTGCTGAGTTTGTTGGCAACCCTACAAAGTCGGGCATACACAGTTTTAAATTAAATCCCAAAGGTGCCAGCTTTGAACTGGGCGAAAATAAAAAAATCCTAAGCGGTATTTTACCCACCGGTCTTGATTTTGGCCCGGATGGCGCACTCTATATAGCTGACTGGATTGATGGATGGAATACAAGCAGCTATGGCCGCATCTGGAAGATGGATGATAAAAATGGAGTGGCACTTGCCGAACGCCGCCAAACAAAAACTTTATTGGCCGAAGATTTCAGTAAGCAAAAACCGGAGGGCCTGGGAGAATTATTGAAGAACCCTGATATGAGGGTGCGGTTAAAAGCACAATTTGAATTGGTTAAAAGGGGCCAGCCAGGTGCTGACATATTTCAAAAGTCACTTGATCAAAAGGCTAATCAGTTAGCCAGGGTGCATGCTGTGTGGGGCCTTAGCCAGTTAGCCCGGCAGGATAAAAAATATGCCCGGCCACTACTGCCCATACTACAGGATAAAGATGCGGAGATAAGGGCGCAGGCTGCAAAATGGCTGGGTGATATCCGTTACAAAGAGGCAGGCAATAATTTTATTCCTTTATTAAAAGATACAAATAGCCGCACCCGTTTTTTTGCAGCCGAAGCATTGGGCAGGATAATGTATGAACCGGCAATAAATCCGATTATAGAATTATTGAGGAATAATAATGATGCCGACGCCTACATACGCCATGCAGGTAGCCTGGCACTATCAAGAATAGGAAAGGCAGACCCTGTTATTGCATTAGCAAAAGATACATCCCGTGCCTTAAGAATTGCAGCAGTTGTAACACTCAGGAGAATGAGTAATGCGGGTATCGCTGTTTTTCTGAATGATAAAGATGAATTTATTGTTACAGAAACTGCCCGTGCTATTAATGATGACCTTTCCATAAAAGATGCATTGCCGGCTTTGGGGAATTTATTAAAAGAAACAAAGTTTACAAATGAAGCACTGGTGAGGCGTTGCATTAATGCCAACCTGAGAGTGGGCACAGATGAAGCCTTGCAAAACCTGGTAAGTTATATGATGAATGAAGCAAGCCCGGCAAAGTTGAGGGCAGAGGCTATTGAAACAATCAGTACCTGGCCAAAGCCATCTGTAGTTGACAGGGTTGATGGAAGATACAGGGGCGTTATTGAAAGAGATGTTAATCTTGTAAAAAATAAAGTGGCTGGTAACCTGGTTCAACTATTACGCAATAAAGATATTACGGTAAGGATAAGTGCAATAAAAGCAATCAGTAAACTTGACATACGGGAAGGCGCTGCTACCCTGTTGGGCATTTTAAAAAATGACAGGGAACCACCTGCCCGTGTAGAAGCCCTTAAAGCCCTTGCCACCATGCAGGATGAAAAAATTGGAGAAGCAATTAAACTTGCGCTTACCGACAAGGATAAAACAGTAAGGATTGAAGGTATTGGCCTTATAGAGAAAATGAGTATTCCCAAAGAATTAATGGTGTCTTTACTGGCAGACGTAATCAATACAAAAACAGTGGAAGAAAAACAGGCGTCCCTGGTAACGCTTGGTAAAATACCGGTTAATTACACCGCTAAAGTTTTTGATAAGATGCTGCAGCAAATGGCTGCCGGAAAGCTTTCTGCTGATATCTATCTTGAACTGGCCGAAGCAATTGACAGCAGCCGTTCTGCTGACCTGATTGACCGCTATAAAAAAATAAGTGCAACCTTATCACCGGATGCATTGGCTGCCACGTATGCAGGAAGTTTGAATGGTGGAGATGTTGAAAAGGGGAGAAGAATTTTCTATAGAAATGAAAATGCCCAATGTTTACGCTGCCACTCTTATGATGATATGGGCGGCAATGCCGGGCCACGTTTAAATGGCGTTGGTGCAAGGCTTACCCGCCAATTGATACTTGAATCACTCATTAATCCAGGTGCAAGATTAGCTCCCGGCTTTGGGGTAGTTACGCTAATACTAAAAGATGGTAAAACAATTTCGGGTGTGCTGCAGGAGGAAACTACAACCAGCCTCGCCATAAAATCAGGTGAAAAGGCAGAAGTTATTAATAAGGACCAGGTAACAAAAAGAATTGATGCTGCTTCCAGCATGCCGGAAATGAAAAATATTCTCTCTAAAAAAGAGATACGGGATGTGGTTAGTTTTTTAGCTTCATTAAAGGAGGATAAATAATTGAATATTAAACAGTCAGCAAGTATGAAGTTAAATTGAAAGTGTATCTTTTACAAAATGGTAAATACCAACGAGTGGTTTCTTCACTCCATTAAGAAGCCCTGCCACTCGTAAAAGAAACACTTTCAATCCATGCTTTAATTGCTGCGGTATCCCTGTTCATTTTTTTTGCAAGCCTTTCAAACAGCGCTGTTTCCTGGCCGGGTTCATATTGCAGGTCTGCATCTGTTAGTTCTCCGTTTACTTCTTTTAATTTTTCTTTTACCTCTTCCCAGGGGGCTTCTAATTTTAATGATGTATCCATAATATTTTGGTTTAAAAAAACAGTTGAATTACCTGATAGTAACATTGTCAAAAACCTTGACTTGATGGGTAAATAAAATACTCCGCACTGCGAATGCTGTGGAGTTGCAAACGGAAGTGGAGGTTTTATTTAAAATCTTTTACGAATAAATATAAGTGGAATGATTTATTCATTACAACACAATTAAAGTTCCCCATAGGTATGCGGTACAAGAGGGCGATGCAACGATGTTGCTCATTGATTCAATGCCCGGACAAAAATTTTTTTCTTTCTTTTTTAA
>JANMVB010000312.1:0-3302 GCA_031392305.1 Ferruginibacter sp. | reverse complement strand
ACTAAATTAATTCATGAAGCACCGCCGGATTTTGTACCGGATTTAAAAACAGGGATTAATTTTTATAAGCAGGGTGAAAGCAGGGATACAATTATTGAGTTAATAAATAAAGCAATAGAAGAAGGTACCGGGTTTGATGTTCAGTTGCAAATTATCACTTTAACCGGCAGGGAAAAATGGGTAAGGTCTAAAGGAAAGTCTGTATTTGAAAATAACCAATGTGTGCGTTTGTATGGTACTTTCCAAGATATTGATGAGCAGAAAAAAATGGATTTTAAATTAGCACAAAGTGAAAAACAATTCCGTAATGCCTTCGAAAATTCAGCCGTAGGGATGGCGTTGGTTACCCAAGCAGGTAGCTTTAAACAGGTAAATAATAGCTTATGCAATATTGTTGGATATAAGTATAGCGATCTTTTACAATTAACTTTTCAGGAGTTAACCCATCCGGAAGATCTTGAAGCTGATCTGAAATTATTGCAGGAATTGATTCAGGAAAAAAGGCAAAGTTATCATCTTGAAAAAAGGTATATACATTACGACAGGCATACCATTTGGGCCTTATTATCAGTTTCTGTAGTACGGGACCAGGAAGGGAATATTGTTCATTTCATTTCACAGATACAGGATATAACAGAAAAAAAATTGGCTGAAAAAGAATTGATGAAGGAACGGAAATTACTAAGAACGCTGATAGATAACCTTCCGATAAATGTTTATATCAAAGATTTACAATCAAGAAAAACCCTGGTAAATAAAAAAGAGTTGGAGTATATGGGTGCAAATAGTGAGGAAGAGATTTTAGGGAAAAATGACAATGAATTGTACCCCGATGATAGCGCAATTATTTCAATAGAGGAAGACCAGGAAGTTTTTAAAAGCGGAAAATCAATTATTGATAAAGAAACGGTGAGCTTTAAAAATGATGGAACTGAAACCTGGTTTTTATCATCAAAAATTCCTTTTAAAAATGATCAAAACGAGATAACAGGATTATTAGGGATCAGTTATGATATTACTGCAAGAAATCAAATTAGAGATGCATTACAGGCCAGTGAACAAAAATTGAGCGCCCTGTTTGATTTATCACCGGTTGGGTTTGCATTGAGTGAATTTAAATCTGGAAAATTCCTTGAGGTTAATAATGCTTTTGCCAACAGGTTGGGATATACTATCGAAGAAATGAAAAAGCTGGAAAGGCTGAGGATAGTACCAGAAAAATACCGGGAAATAGAAATTGCTATTATGCAATCATTAAATGATACTAAAAGAAATTTTGACCCTGTTGAGATGGAACATATCCGCAAGGATGGAAGCACCTTTCCCATGTTGATTAGTGGGCTAAAAATAAATGACAATAAGGGTAGAGAATTAATTTGGACCGTTGTACAGGATATTACCAATATTAAAGAAAAGGAGCAGGAGTTGCACCGGCTAAACATATCAGTTGAAGAAACAAATAAAGCATTGGGAGGTAAAAATGAAGAGTTGGAACAATTTGCTTATATAGCTTCGCATGATTTACAGGAACCGCTGAGAACAATTACAGGATTTATTAGTAAGCTTGAAAAAAAATATTACACGCTATTAGATGATGATGGCAAAAAATATATCAACTTTGCAGTTGACGGTGCTGCTCGTATGCGGCAACTGATTAATGATATACTTGATTACTCCCGGTTATCAAATACCAATACTGCTAAACATATTGATATTGATTTGAATGAATTGGTTAAAACAATTATTGACTCCCTTTTATTAAACCGGGAAAGTCCGATGGCTGAAATAGAATATGGGCTTCTGCCAGTTATTAAAGCAGAAAAAACTACTATGCTACAACTTTTTACAAATTTAATTTCCAATGCGTTAAAGTACCAGAAGCCAGGTAATAAACCGGTCGTAAAAATTAATGCAGAGGACAAAGATGATCATTGGAAATTTTCAATAACTGATAATGGTATTGGAATTGACCCACTTTATTTTAATAAAGTTTTTATAGTTTTTCAGCGGTTGCATAATTCACAAAGTTATTCAGGCACGGGAATAGGATTAGCTATTTGCAAAAAAATTATTAATAACTTAAAGGGTGAAATTTGGATAGATTCAAAACCAGGTGTTGGCACTACTTTTTATTTCACCATTCATAAATAATTTCAGTAATTTTATTTGCTAATTTTAAAATTATGAACCCTATAAAAATTTTACTCGTTGAAGACAGTGAAGGCGATATATTTCTAATTAAGGATGCTATTAATGATGCAGGTATTGCCTTAAGCCTGGATGTTGCAAGAAATGGCCATGAAGCAGTTCAGCTTTTAAACAAAGAAGGGATATACCAGGAAAAAGAAACACCGGATTTAATTTTATTAGATATAAATATGCCTGTGATGAACGGCCATGAATTTCTTGATTTCATAAAGGGCACTGATAAATTTAAGCACCTCCCGGTGATAATGCTAACTACTTCATCTTCTAAAACCGATATCCTTAAATCCTATCAAAAGTATTCCAACGCTTATATTGTAAAGCCTGATATTGCCAGTGATTTTGATATGGTAGTTAAGGGTATAGAAAACTTTTGGATTAATACGGCAAAGCTACCTGGGAATCATATCGCTTAATATTTTTTAATTTTATTGAAATTCAGTTTTTAGCAAAAAAATTACCTCCTCTTTTATATTCATTAAAAAATGCGTCGTCTAAAAACTGAAAGGTTTTTACATATACTGTAGGTAAAGTTCCACATTGGTATGCAGTAAAAGGGAGTGACACAACGATGACCAGTATTGATAAAATGCTGGTAAAAAAATCAATTAAAAATATTGTAAGTTATCCAGCTCATAAGGTAAGCAAGTGCTGTCATATATATCAATTGAATGGTAGGCCATTTCCAGCTCCTGGTTTCTCTTTTTACGATGGCAAGTGTGCTCATACACTGCATGGCCAGCACATAAAAAACCAATAAGGACATACCTGTTGCCAGATTATATACTTTACTTCCATCTGGCCTAACTGCTGCCGCCATTTTTTGCCTGAGTGTATTACTGTTTTCACCTGCATCATCGCCTACACTATACAAGGTAGCCATAGTGCCAACAAATACTTCACGTGCAGCAAAGGAAGTAATTAGTGCAATGCCTATTTTCCAATCGTAGCCAAGAGGTTGTATCAATGGTTCAATTGCTTTGCCCAGGGTACCCGCAAATGAATGCTCCAATAATTCAGTTTTATATTGTTTGTTTAATTCGTCTTCTTTACCCGGATTTTTTTGTACCAGTGCTTCATACTTTGTGGTAACATTT
>JANMVB010000308.1:0-1929 GCA_031392305.1 Ferruginibacter sp. | reverse complement strand
GGTAGTGGTACCCAAAGCAATATGAATGTAAATGAAGTGGTAGCTTACCGCGGCCATGTAATCAACGGCGGAAAACTGGATGACAAAGAAAAGTTTTTACACCCCAATGATGATGTAAACAAATCCCAGTCAAGTAACGATACATTTCCTACAGCAATGCATATTGCTGCCTATAAAATATTGATTGAAAAAACCATACCCGGAATAGAAAAATTACGGGATACACTTGCTGCAAAAAGCAGTGAATTTATGCAGGTAGTTAAAATTGGCCGCACACATTTTATGGATGCTACACCTCTTACGGTAGGGCAGGAGTTTAGTGGTTATGTGTCGCAATTAAATCATGGATTAAAAGCAATAAAAAATACGCTGGCTCATTTAAGTGAATTGGCGCTTGGTGGTACCGCAGTGGGCACAGGCATCAATACACCCGAAGGGTATTCAGAAAATGTAGCAAAGCATATTGCTGCTTTAACAGGGTTGCCATTTATTACTGCAGAAAATAAATTTGAAGCACTGGCAGCGCATGATGCTATTGTTGAAAGCCATGGTGCACTTAAAACAGTGGCGGTAAGTTTAATGAAAATTGCCAATGATATCCGCATGCTTTCATCGGGCCCACGGTCAGGTATAGGCGAAATTTTTATTCCCGATAATGAACCTGGCTCATCCATCATGCCGGGCAAAGTAAACCCTACACAGTGCGAAGCATTAACGATGATTGCTGCCCAGGTGATGGGTAATGATGTTACCATTGGTATCGGTGGCAGCATGGGTCATTTTGAATTAAATGTTTTTAAACCCGTGATGATCTATAACTTTTTGCACAGTGCCCGCCTCATAGCGGATGGTTGTATTTCGTTCAATGATAAATGCGCTGCGGGCCTGCAACCCATTGAGGCCAATATAAAAAAGCATGTTGATAATTCGTTGATGCTTGTAACTGCACTTAATACTAAAATTGGTTATTATAAAGCTGCTGAAATTGCGCAAACAGCACATAAGGAAGGTACAACACTCAAAGAAATGGCAGTTAAACTTGGCTATGTAACCCCCGAAGAATTTGATGCCTGGGTAATACCAGCCAATATGGTAGGCAAGCTGAGTAATGAGTAATGAGTAATGAGTAATGAGTAATGAGTAATGAGTGATGAATAATGAGCGATGAGTTATGAATGATTTGATAAAAAATTCTTTGTAGCCAGGCATGTGTATTTCAATATAGCTTCGTTGGCGTCGCACTCTTGTACTGAATACCAGTGTGGATCTTTTCCCACATTTTAAATAGTGCAAAATCTTTCATCCAAATACTGACTGGCGTTTACATTTAAGCGATTGACAAAGTATGATGCATCCAAACTAATTTCAACATCAAACAAAATTAGATGCAGTAAGATGAATACCAAGGCAGCTAACACATAACGTAAAAAAAGTTCCTTATAGATTTGCTGTACAAGAGTGCGACGCAACAATGTTAAATTATTATTCTTCTGCCGGGGCAAAAAAAAATTCTTATTTAAATTTATATAAATAAAAAAAGAGGTACCATTCAGGTACCTCTTTTAATTTGCAGGGTGCAATTATTATTTAACGATGATTTTTTCTGTAGCTACATTAATATTATAGCCATTGAATATTTTGATGATATAAACACCACGGCTAAGCGCTTTTACATTTACTTCAAATTTATCTTTCGTACTGCTGCCTTGCAATAATATTTTTCCGGCTGCATCAAACAACTGGTAACGCAGTGGCTTTGCAGTGTTGCGCTTACTTTCTACTGTTAGTATTTCTGCAACAGGGTTTGGATATATTTTGAAATTAAGCCTGCTGTTAGTGCTATTATTTACGGGATCGCCAGGCAATGTAAGCGTAGCCCCGAGGTATATGAATTCCAGTATGCGCCCTGCATCTGTTACGCCGGCAGCA
>JANMVB010000112.1:0-11629 GCA_031392305.1 Ferruginibacter sp. | reverse complement strand
CGTGGATTTGTTGACAGCGCACCAGTAATGGAACGTAGCTGGGCCCAAAAATCAGGGTTGGGCTGGGTGGGTAAAAATGGCAACCTGATCAATAAAAAAGCAGGAAGTTTTTTTTTCATCGCCACGTTGATTGTAGATATTGAATTGCAATATGATGATGCTTTTGCAGGTGATTATTGCGGCACCTGTACCCGGTGCATTGACACCTGCCCTACTGATGCAATACTGCCGGATAAAGTGGTGGATGGCAGTAAATGCATATCCTACTTTACCATTGAATTGAAAGATGCACTGATACCGGGTGCAATGAAAAATAAATTCGACAACTGGATGTTTGGCTGCGATGTATGCCAGGATGTGTGCCCCTGGAACAGGTTTGCAAAACCTACCAGCGAAATTAACTTTACACCCATACCTGCAATTTTAAATTTTAGTACCAGCGACTGGGAAGAATTGACTGAAGAAACTTTTAAACTCATCTTTAAAAATTCTCCATTAAAAAGGGCTAAGTTTGAAGGGATAAAACGCAACCTGCATTTTATTCAACAGTGATCAAAACATCCAGCCAAGCCTTATGGCAATGCGGTTAAGAGAGTACTGCTCTTTAATGGGAATATTTTCAGGCCGGTTTAAAATAGGATTCCACACATTATTATCTACCATTTGAATAACCTGTTTATAGGTAAATGCTGCACCTAATATTACTGCTTCATTTTTAACGGGAATTAAATAGTCGATGCCAGCAGTATAAAATCCACCTGTTTTATAAGGTCCTGTTTTAAACTCAAATTTTTTATTTTGTGCCGTAAAGGGAAAGTTTATTCCGCCATTTGCGAATAGCTGGAATTTTCCTTTTGGCTTAGCAAGATCAAACCTTGCTTCGATAAATAATGGAATGGAGGTATGATAATAATAATCGAAGCCGGTACCAATACCGGTAAAGAATTTGCCAAACTGCAAACCATTCACGGAATTTACTGCAAATGCAGAAGTTGTTCTTCCATTTAATAATTGAATGGTGTTATATGAATGGAAGTTATTGAATATTTTATTTTTTTTACCGATGTTATCCTGTGCAGTTAACTGGTGTGTAACCGTAACAACCATCAGTATTAGTATTATCCATTTATTCATTGTCAATTGTTGAAAATTATTTTGCAAAGGTGAATGGCTGCTCTGTAGTATGAATTGAGTTGATTATAAATTGCAGGTAAAGCTCCGTATAGATATTCAGTACAAGAGTGCGACGCAACGATGATCCACATTGCTTCTTAGCCTGGACAATCATTTTTTTTAAACCAATTACATTTGTGTTTTATTTTTTACTAACTGTAATTTTACTGATGAGTTTTACATCGTTGATATTGCTGTAATCGTATTGAAAAATACCTTCATCGGCCACCACTATTGCAAGGCCGCCATTGCAAATAATATCAAAGGGCGTGATGTTATTGATCACTTTTAATAACTTAATATCCTGCACATTGGCTACATTAAATATTTTTAGCCCGCCCTTGTCATCGCATATAAAAAGATGATCGCCATCTTTGCTTAATCCTTTTGGGCCTGCCATATTATAAATACGCACGAGCGAGGGCTGCAGTATGTTTGTAATATTTACAATATCGAGTTCGTTGGTTTGTGCTGCCACACCGCGGCAAACAGATTCGTTGGTAGCCCTTAATGTGATATAGGCATAGTTGTCATCAGCAATTACCGGATCGTTGAAACATGCATGGGTAAAATTGGATATAAAAGCCGGGCTGGCCGGGTTGCTGATACTATAAATAAACATGCCTGTTTGTGAGCCGATAAATAATTTATCTTTCAATGGATAGATGGTCTCAATATTCCATCCAAGCGTTTTTGTACTTTCCATTAAAGGGTTAGCTGCAGTAGAAATATTGAATGCAGTTAAATCTGACCGGCCTACGGTGTAGAGGTAATTATTAACCACCGTAAACCGGGCCATTGAGCCACCAATACCTATTTTAGCAGAAGCGGCTGCGGCATTACTCAAGTCCGCAGAAGTTGATTGCCAGAGCGGCTGACCAAAAGATTTACTCATATCAAATTCTCTTTTATCTGATGTGGTACGCCTTACCCATTCAATGATATACTTCGTGCTGTCGGTTGTAGCGCCGCTGTAATAATCCCTTTCTGGAAAAACATATTTGTTTACTTTTTTTAAGACAGCATTAGAAGGATTTGAAATATCAACACTTACCATATCTGTATGAAGATCGGCATAAAGAATATTATCCTTTACGGCTATATCGATATTGCCGGGGATATCAATAAATGAAATATTTTTTGGTGAACGTGGGTTTGCATTGTCAATGATATGAACACCTTTATTTAACTCGTTGATGAAAATGTATTGCCCCATCAAAAATAATTTTCCTGTTTGCTGCAATGGCTGTGGTGCACTACTTTTTATATTTTGCCACACATCTGTCTTATTTTTATAAACCGGTGTAAAATAGGTGTAAGTAGTTTGCATGGTGTCTTTAACACAGCTTTGCAGCATACAGCCTACAGCAAACATACAGGCTGCGTGGGTAAGAAATTTTTTCATACAATTATTTTTACGATGAGTGATTATTTGTAAACTGACAAGTAAATAAGTAATAGGGTTGCATGTAAATACTCAAACTAAGGAACTTTATTTTTTACCAATACCTTTTTGAAAATGGATGCCGAGAAAACTATAATTGCGGCGTTGGTACATGCCACTAGCGGCCATTTTTCCAAGGCTGAAATTGAGTTGCGGACCTAAAAGAAATTGATGCTTGTTGTTTTTACTAAGGCCAAATAATAACCGGGAAGAAAAATCAAACTGTGTGTTTTTGAAAGGCTTTTTATCGGGATAATAAAAGCCCGTGGCACCGGCAAACTGCAGCGCATTGGTACTAAAAAGATACGATGCACTCATGCCGGTATATAAATAAAGCGGCAGTTTATTTTGTTTGGTAATACGCCATTGTAAACCCACCGGCACTTCAATAAAATGAAAGCGGTTGGTATAATTTTTTTCAGTGCCGCTTCTGTAATACAAGCCGGAGGACAAAGCATTTACCAGGCTGTCGTAGCGGTTGCCCACCATTATTTTGGTGGAATACATTTTATAATTAAGCCCTGTTAAAATACTAAGTTTTGCATTGATCATTTTTTCAGCATACACGCCTGCAATAAAACCTGTGTTCAATTTAACAGGTGAAGGCTTGTATCCGGCGCTGTTGGCTGGATTACCCGGACTTCCAGTGCTACTTCCATTTTGAAAAGCCCCATCAAATGCCTTATCTGCATCACTCCCTGTTATGCCTACAATACGCAGGTATCCGTTTCGGGTAGTTGAGATACCTGCAGAAAAAGCAACACCAAATTTCCATGGTGATTGCTTTGTTTTTGCAGGCTTTAAATTTTCATCGGGTACGGATTTTTTTTCTTCTGTTACGGGAGGGGTTTCTTTTTTTACAATTAAGCCAGTTGTATCGCCGGCAATATTTTCAAGATTAGTTTCATTGATAGATACTACAGCCTTTTCACCCACGCTATCAATGGAAACACTATTAATTTGTTTTTCTTCATCAATAATTTTATCAGCAATATTCTTATCGTTGTTGTTTATTTCGCTTGCTTCGGCAGCCTTAATGATGGTAGTTGTTTTTGGCACTTTGCTATAAGTGATATTGCTTCCTTTATTATTTAGCGGTGTGTTTGTAATTGTGTTTGCAACCATGTTTTTTTGTTGAGTACTAATTTTAATAGACTGCTTTTTAAACGCCTTATTTGATTGCACAGTAATTTTTTGTGGAGCAACAGTTTCAATTGGAGAAGGTGAACCGGCTTTTTGTTTAGTGCTGCTTGTTGGCAATACAGCGTCATTTTTTGAAGAAATATTTTTGGCCACTTCACCGCCATTTTCCTTTTCAATAACCAATGGGGTTAAGTTGGTTTTTGTAGTAGTACTTTGCAAAGCAGCCTCACCGTTAGTTGAAGTTTGCCACCAAAAAATACCGGCCGCACCCAATATAAATAATAAAGAGAAAATCCATACCAACCTGCGCCAGTTTGTTTTCTTTTGCTGTAAGCCAAGCGCTACTTTCTGCCACACTTCTGCCGAAGGATTAATTTTCACTTCCTCCATTTTTTGCCGCACCTCGTTTTCAAAATTATTTTCCTGCATACTGTTCGTGTTTTGCCGGTGACGAATATTTTTCAATCCACTCAATCAATAAATACCTTGCCCTTGCGTATTGCGATTTTGATGTGCCGTCACTTATGCCCAGCATCTCACCAATTTCTACATGGGTATAACCTTCTATGGCATACAAATTAAAAATGGTTTGAAACCCCGTAGGCAATTGCCTGATGAGTTCCGACAATTCTTTTGCCTCCAGTTTTATTGCCGGGTTATTATCAGAAACCGGGTGCAGGGGCATTTCGGCAAATACCAATTCGGAGCGGTAACGTTTATTTCTTTTTAAATAATTGAGTGCGGTAGTTACCATGATGCGCCTGATCCATGCACCAAGCTCACCTGTAAATTTATACCTGCCCAGGTGCAAGTAAACTTTTACAAACCCTTCCTGCAACACATCTTCCGCATCATTTACAGATTTGGTATAGCGGTAACAAACCCCCATCATTACAGGAGCAAAATGCTCATATAATTGCTGTTGGGCCGCAGGCTTTTGTTTAATGCAGTCTTTAACCAGTAATGTGTAATCCATTATTTACGCTATGGTAGGTTGACAACCAATTTTTATAAAGCGTTGCATTGAGAGATAAAATTAAAAAAGAGGCTTACTTCCTTCAGTTGTTGGTCAGGAGACCAACAACGGCGAAAGAGGCTTGTAATACTTTATGTATAATTATTTAACCAGCATTATTTCGTTGGTCAACATCGTTGTGTCACTCACTTGTACGGCATACCTATGTGGTACTTTACCTACGTTTTTTGACAACTATTATATCTTCATTTAAGCATGCTATCCTGGTGGGCCGCTGTTGCGTCTCCGGACCAACAGCCGAAGCTTTGATTTAAAAGTTCTGCTGACTTTAGTTGTTGGCCGGGAGACCAACAACAGCGGGATCAATTTTTAAAATAAAATGCCTCTTGTTATAACGTAATAAAAGTTGCCCATTGGTATTCAGTACAAGAGGGCGACGCAACTATGCCGCACATAGCTTCTTAGCCGGGACAAAAATTAAAATTGAATTTGAAGATGATTTTAACCAAAAAAAATCTCTGCAAACATTTAAAAAATGCTAACAGAGATTGTGAAAAACTTTATTGCCTGTTTATTAAAATTTATTGTTTGGCATTTACCTCAGTTTCATTGGAAGGATTAGAAAATGCAGAACCAATCTTGTGCATTAAACTCGAAATAGGGCCCTCCATTTTATTGGTGTTATCATCCAGCGATTCTTCATTTACTAATTGGCCCATCTGAAGTTCGGCAGGTAAAAATGATAACCAGTTTGTTGTTTGTGCTGAAAGATATTTTTTAACCTCCATCATTGGGGCATCGGGTTTAATTTCCTGCCGGATAACTTTAATTGATTCAGTGGCTATATCATTAATTTTTCTAAATGTATTGTCTGAATCCGGCTGGAAAGAATAAGTTGAAATTTTCTTTACCACATCATCTGAGGTAGTTCCAAAAATTTCGTTTACCCAATTTGAGGAAAGATCACCCCGCAGGATATTCTCTGCTCCATCATCGTTTCCACTGTAGGTATAAAGGCCGGTTAATACAGCAGGGATTGCTGCCTGGCTAAAGCGGTGCTCATCTGATGTATGAGTATCTGCCACTACCTGTTGTGTGTTAGGATCAACTTTTTGAAGGGGTGGGTAATGGAGGTTTTTTTGTACAGTTTCTAAAATATTGAGAGACATAAAAAATAAATTGAATGGTGAAAGATATTAATCATTAAAAGAAGTAAAACCGTGCCAGTTTGGCGATGAATTGCTACCGGTAATTTTCTGTTTTGATTAATTTATTTCAAAAAATTTTTTATTTTTTACTTTACAAAAAGGCCTCCATTAATACCTGATAACTGATACCCTAAATGTACCTGCCGCCGGGTTTATTGCAAGAACTGAATAATTATTTAACCTAACAGTGACAGTATTAGCAGAAGAAACATACGCTGTATAATCAGAATTGGCTACAACTGAAGTAGAAGGAACTCCCAATGCAACTACATCACCCAACTGAGCTCCTGGTACTCCAATCGTTAAGTCTCTTGAATTTGCAGCATTGGTACTGGCAAAATCTAATGATGAGGTGGCAGTAAGTGTTTTTGCAAGTGTATAACGCGTAGATGCAGCAGAAGCAAAATAATTAGTGCCGTCATACTCTACCGCACCATTTTCAACTGCGGTAGTATTTACACCTGTAGTAAATTTTAACGGAGCAGAATTTGCGGCAGCGGTGCCTGCCTTCAGGTGTAAAATTGCTGTGGGGGTGAGGGTACCAATACCAACTTCACCAGTTGCCAATATTCTTAATCTTTCAGTATTGCTTGTCATAAAAAACATAGGCGAAGCTACATTGGTAGAAAAATAAAAAGAATTTGCATAAGGTGCGGAAGCCGAAGTATTTCCCCATCCAATATTGCCTACCTGTGTACCTAACTCATTTTGCAAGTCAATAGAAGTGTAACCGTTAGCCGCAGTATTTCTAAATTGCATTAGCCCGCCCTGTGCAGGAAGGCTCCTTACAATATCTATCGGCTTTAGCGGAGTGGCGGTACCCACGCCAAAATTTCCCACACTGTCAATTACCATTCTTTCTACATTAAAAGTGCGAAAACGCAAACTGGCATTATTTACACTTCCAAAAAACTGGTTGCCCGAGTTTACAGGGTTATTACCTGCGGTACCCCATACGTTGCCCGCTACAACACTTGCAATAGTCCGCTTTTTTAATAGCCCTGTCGCATCTGTAGTTACCAGGCTATCGGTATCAGCACCGCCGGATAAACTTCCTGCAGTGATGGTGCCATTAAAAGTTTTGTTGCCGGCAAATATTTGTGTACCTGTAGTTACAACACCCCTGGCAGTTGCAGAGGCATCGGGTATATTAAAAGTATGTGCCGATCCACTTGATGCAATATTAAAATTTGTTCCGGTTGTACCAGTAGCAAAAGTTTGTGTACCTGTTGTTAAACCATTCATGGAAGAAAGGCCTGTACCTGCAAATGAAAGGGCTGTCCAAACTGGTGAGCCGGTTGTTCCTGTATTAACATTAAAAGTATTGGTGGTGGTATTAAATACCAGCAAACCAGTGGCAGGCAATGGAATTGCATTTTGTTGGGCGGTAGTTAAACGGGGAGCTAAAAACCCTTTGTTGGTGCTGCTTAAATCAAGCATTGCACTTGTATCCGGCAAATTACCAGTAGCATTGATCGCAATATTTTGCGAATAAATTTTTGTAATAAACCCAAGCTGTAAGCTTAAGAGTGTAAGAAGTAGCAACTTGTTCATAGGTAAGATTTTATTTATTTTTCTTAAGGTCCGGATTGGATTGGTTTATTTTATAATAAGGTTTTGAGTATAACGCTGATTGTCATCTTTAATTACATCTACAACATATAATCCGGCAGGTAATTTTACACCGGTGTTTATTGGCTGGTCATTATTTCCTGCGCCGAGTTTAAATGATTTGGTTACAACAGTTTGACCTGCAGCATTTGTAAGTACCAGTGTACATTTACCTGCTTGCGTATTATTCACCACCACGTGAAAAACATTACCAGTTACAGGATTTGGATAAATATCAAAACCACCGGAGCTGATATCCATTCCTACTTTTACA
The DNA here is from genome assembly GCA_031392305.1 of Ferruginibacter sp. Lineage (GTDB taxonomy): Bacteria > Bacteroidota > Bacteroidia > Chitinophagales > Chitinophagaceae > Ferruginibacter. The sequence goes on along the minus strand of JANMVB010000112.1, from coordinate 3,800 downwards.
ATGGTGCTATAGGTTACCTGCCCACTCTTGTCATAAGTTTTTATGCGATAAAAATTGTTTCCCTTTACCGGGTGTGTATCCAGCCAGTTATAAGAATTTACAAGGTTAAAATTACCCGGTACCATTATGGTATGCACCTGTGTAAACACCACACCATCTGTTGATTTTTCTACATCATACTGCACTATATTTATTTCATTTTCCACCTTCCATTCTACGGCTATATCGTTATTATTTTTGTAAGCAGTTACACTTTTTAAGGTTACCGGAAGCACAGTGGCCTGTGGCTTAAATACAATTTTAAACCTGTTGGATGCAGTTGCACTATTGGTACCATCCGAGGCAAAATTAATACGGGTAGTTCCTGATGGGCTGATCATGGTACTGGTGTTTAAAAAATTATCTTCCAGGTAAGCGTTCATTCCCTGCTGGTCAAATCCCTGTGCCTCCAGCTCAAGCATATAATTTCTTTTTACAGTTTTGCTAAGCCTGAAATATAAAGTATCATCCAGTGCTGCCGCCGGCCTTCTCTCTGCAGAAAATAATTTGTTGTTACGCATAATTGCAATGTTCTCACCGGTATTGGTAAATTTTACTGCATCATCAAGGTTCAGGCTATCACTAAACATGTCATCAAAATCAGCAAACACGCCGTCTGCAATTTCTGTGGTGTTATTAGTGTTTAAAAGATATAAACCTGCTATAATTTTACCAGGGTTAGCGCCCCCGGTTGTTACCGGGCGGAACATGGTATTAATATTAACTGCTGATTTGCTGGCCTCAGTAAAAATTACAGAACCCGGCAAACTTATATTTGTTTGTACAAAAAATGCCTGGCTCGATTGGATATCTTTTGTTTGCGTACTTGCCGTTACTGATTTGGCAAATATGCCGTTATTATCAAGGTCATCCAGCATTACAAAAGCACCCAGCGCATTTATGGTTGGGTCCCATACATAAAAACGTTTTACAAGATTTACAAGTACTATATTATTAAAATCTACCGGTGAAGCATAAGGGTTACCAATCAGTGTATATCCATCATATAAACCCGATGTAGGAAAAACCTGTGTACCTGTTTGTAATGAACCGATGCTGGTGAGGGTAGTTATGTTTGTGATGTTTACATTGGTATTTGCAGGAATGCGATCGCCCCTTAAAAAAATAAGGTAACCGCTGTTATCTGCACTACCAATACTGGTTGACATAGGTACTTTGGTATTGGTAACATTGGTATAGGACTGTGTTAAATAATTCCACTTTTTTATTGAAATATTATTTTGAACGCTTGCATCTAAACCATTGCCGCTTGCACCCGTTGGGGAGGGCCCCGTAACAAGTGTACCGGCCCCAGGCGAATAAATGCCCCTGTTTTGCCAGGTATTGAAAATAGTATTCGAATTGGTTACAGGGGCTGTTAGCAATCTCCAGGCCCTTTTAGATGGGATATATCTTTCTACATGCGCCTTGCCGATAATATTACTTCCTAATGGAACTACACCCACCCTTGCCGTTAAATTTACATCAGACCTTAGCGTTAAATTACTATCTGTGTAAATATTGCCACCGCTCAATAATAAAATATTCCGTACAACCACCGGCGATTTTAATGCAATGCCGAAGGCAGATTTTATAACGGATAAATTGTAAAAGGTGGTGGTTTGAGTGCCTGCTACATTTGCAATAACTGTATCGAGGTGGCCTGCAAATTTTACGGTGCTTTCCCCTTCTGTAAATATGCCATTGTTATGCAGTGCTGCATTATTTATAACCAGTGAAACATTGCCTTTCAATACCAGGTTGCTACCGGATTTTATAATGATACCCTGTGCCTTAGCAATACCTGAAATAATAATACACGATAAAAGCGGAATAAAATAACGGGCAGATTTTCCCTTTGTAATGAAGTAGTTTTTTTCCATAGGTATTGGTTTCAACAAAATTGTGGCATCTACCATTTTTATAGAATTCTTCCGTAAGGCGGGTAGAATTATTTCTACATATCAATTTTGCTTTTACCTTAACGAACCATTATTGTAAAAATTGTGTAGCTAACAAAGTAAGCATACTTATACTTTAAAAAAATTGGCAGGTAAATTGTTTTTCCAATTTCAGGATAGCAATTCCAAAAAACAGACCTGCATTTTGTGTTTGAATTATTTGTAGATATGCTTCGATAATAAATAGTTTACCCCAATCTTTCTCAAAATGTATTTTACCCTGGTAGCAATTAAAACGCCAATAGGAATTTTTTTGTCCGGGCACTGAAGCAATGGGCAGCATCCTTGCGTCGCCCTCTTGTGCTGCATACCAGTTGGCAGCTTTAATTGCGTTATAAAAAAAATAAGTGCAAATAAAGACATGCAAAGGCGCCAAATAAAAAGTGTTATAAAATTTACACAACAATTTACCAGGTATTCAATGCAGGCGATGCAGATATACTTAGCATTGAACAAACAAAAATTGATTGGATATAATGGGGGAAAAGATCCACATAGGTATGCGGTATAAGTGTGCGATGCAACTATGCTGCCCATTGCTTCAATGCCCGGACAAAAATAAAAAGCGGTAATAAAAAAATGTGGCAGTAATAAAAAACTAAGCCTGTGCTGTAGGCCCGCCAAAAGTAAATGGCACTTCAATTTGTTCCATATCCTGTATAGTGCCGTTGGCGGTTTCAAACTTTTTTACATTATCAATCATGGCCTTCATAAAACGCTTTGCATGAAAGGGCGTAAGTATTATGCGGCTCTTTACTTTACTTTTCGGTGTACCTGGCATTACGTTTACAAAGTCTATTACAAACTCGGCATGGCTATGCGTAATGATGGCAAGGTTGGCATATTCACCTTCTGAAACCTCTTCGGATATTTCTATATTTAACTGGCCTGGCTGTTCGGGAAGACTATTCATATTTAAATAATTTGAGCAAAGATAATTACAAAGTGTAACCGTAATAATAGCAGCAGTTAAATTAAATAAAATTAAAACTGGTAGAGTGCCTGAATTTTTACTTCGGTTCTTTTATTGCCACTTATCTCATCCAGGCCGGAGCCTACTACAGTTTTTCCTTCATAAACTGTTTGTGCCCAACGAAACCAAAGCGTCAGTTTTTTTGTAAGATCGTAGTTTACATTCAGGTAATACCGGTACCCCTTGTCGTAGAAAACCGGGATGGAAAAACTATACAGCACATCATTTTCATAAGCGTACAACCTGCTGTCGTAACCCTCGGTTTCAAAATATTGCAGCCGCACACTGCCTGAATATTTTTTCATCATTGGTTTAATTACCACATCTGCATACGTTAAAAATCCATTTTGTGTACCAGCACCTTTTTTATCGAACCACACAATTTCTACCCGGTTGCGTAAAGTAAGGGAAGGACTGATTTTATAACTAATATGCGAACGCACATTTTGCCGTGGCTTTGGAACTACCGGAGAAAGCGTTAAAACCGTTGGGTTATAATTCTTCGACTTCGATTCTGTGCGGTACCGCACATACATGTCTAACTGCTTATTGGGTTTGTAATTTGCCTGCAGCAAAAAATCCGTACCGGTAGTGGGTGCATCTACCAAATATTTTAACCAGGGAAATTTATAAAAATCTGCATACGCATCGATGCGCCAAAAATTGTTGGGGCGGATGCTGATGCTGGCATAAATCCCTTTTTCATTTGTAGGAAAAGTACTTTCAGTAAAAGCATTGGTGTACAACGACTGGTAGCTTTTTGAAATATTCCGGTGCATCAGGCTCATGTCAATTTTAGGATCTACACTCAGGATTAATCCGTTTAC
>JANMVB010000051.1:0-3659 GCA_031392305.1 Ferruginibacter sp. | reverse complement strand
GTATAAATAATTCAGCTTGTGAAAGTATTTAATATAATTTTCTGTTTCATTTTTATTGTATTTGCAGCATTGCAATACAACGACCCCGATCCATATTTATGGATACCTATTTACTTATATACTGCCATACTTTGCTGGCTGGCTTCCCAAAAAAAATATTACACAAAAGCCTATTTATTGGGTATAGCATTCTATTCTTTATATGCGATATACAAAGTATTTGATACAAATGGCTTGCTTGATTGGCTCAATGTTCATCATGCAGAAAATATTGCTGGTACAATGAAGGCAACCAAACCATGGATTGAAGAGTCAAGGGAGTTTTTTGGTTTGGTAATTTTAATAGCTGTATTGGTGGTGAATTACTTTTTTGCTGCAAAAAAACTTAAAATTAACGCTTTGTAACTTTGGGAACGGTGAAAATTTTCAGTCAAAAGTTTTTGCTAAAACATTTCTTTTTCCCGATAAAATGATTTAGCTGACTATTGTAATTACCGGCAAGAAATGCAATTCCACAAAAAAAACCGGCAGCATGATGGATTATCATTCTCCCGGAGGCAATAAATTTTGTTATGAATATTTTAAATGAGCTGTAAAAACTTACAGTCCGCAAACTAACTTTTTGGTAAAGTTATCCGGTTGAATTCTGCACCACTAAATATCTTTGCCAGCTTATTATCCTGGCTTTGTTTCCACTCATTGATATTGGTTTCAGAAACAATTCTCCAAAAGTTTTTTGATTTAAGATCTTCATAATCCGGCGATTGAACAAAGATTCCCAAAATTGTATTTCTTTTTTTAAATTCAATCTTTACCGCATTTTTCGCTAAGTGACCACTTTCGATAAACTTGGCAATAACATCGTTAACCATAATTTTTTTTTGCAAATGTAGTCTTTTTCACCCTAAATTTTAGAAGTTTTCTACTCTGCGACCCATTTATATTCATTATTTGAGTGAATGGCTGAATTTATAGTTCCATCTCTGTAGCTAAATGATTAAGCCCCAATTTTGGTATTTTCCCTTTAACATCCCGGAAATATTCAATAATTACTGCAAGGTCTTCTACATCATGCTCACCCGGATAAAATGGGGGAGAAAAACGAAATTCCTTATTTTCAAAATCAAGTGCAAGCATAATAATCGGCACTTTTGCTTTTCGTGCAATATGATAAAAGCCGGTTCGCAGCCTGTCAACTTTCTTTCTTGTTCCTTCCGGTGAAAGTGCGATGGCAAGTGCATCGCTGTTGTTGTACATATTTACAATTTCATCCACAAAATTGTTATTGCGGGAGCGGTTAACCGCAATGCCCCCTGATTTGCGAAAGATAAATCCAAAGGGTGGTTTAAATAATTCCTCTTTGGCAATAAATTTTATATGCCCCAGTTTTAATACATTACGAAACGCAAAACCCATAAATATATCCCAACTGCTGGTGTGCGGCGCAACTACCATTACAAATTTCTTCAGGTCGGCAGGCACAGTGTTTACCGCTTTCCAACCAGTAAGGCTTAAGTAAGATTTAAAAAATAAACGGAGCAAGCTTTAAAGTTTTATATTGATTGCAACATACATCATAATTTTGCCCGAACCTTCTCAATGCTAATTTTGTTTGTACATTTTCAAAAGCATCCATTTACATTGTACCCGTATTCACTTAGGGTTATTTCCATTTCTAATCAAACAGCTAATTCTTATTTTTGCCCATAATTTTAAACCCTGCCAGTTATGATGTCAACATTTCTTTCGCACCAATGGCTGAGTTTTTGGAGAAGCCGCAATGCCAATAAAAGTTTAATACTCCAGATAATTTTAGGCATTTTTTACTTTATCATCTTTTTGGAAATAGCCGGCGCCGGCATCCTGCTACCATTTATCTTAAAAGAATCTTTCCCGGCAAAAGACCCGATTGTGCTTTTCACTTCTTACATTATCTATTATTTTCTTATTGGCCTGTTAATGCGTTTTCAAATGCAGGAGCTCCCCTCCCTTAGCATACAACCTTACCTCACAAAAAACATTAAAAGAAAAATGATGTTGCGTTTTTTAAATGTGCGCTCTTTCATTCATGTCATTAACTTTTTGCCTTTGTTTGTTTTTATTCCATTTACGCTGGTGGATATAGTGCCTGCTTATGGAGGGTTTGCAGCCGCTTGTTTTTTAATTGCCATGTTTGCGTTGGTGATTAATAACCATTTCCTGATTATGTATATAAAACGTAAAACAGTAAATAATACCTGGTGGTTATTATCACTGCTGCTGATAATAGCCGCATTAAAGGGAATGGATTATTATAAAATACTACCCCTTGAAAAAGCCTCCACTACCATATTTACTTTCTTATTAAAAAATCCGGTTTTGTGTTTACTTGCTGTGGCACTCGCTTTCACCACTTTTTTATTAAACAATAAATATTTACGCAGCCATTTATATATTGAAGAGCTGGTGAACGAGAAAAAATTAAAGTTGGGAAAAGCATATTCATTTTTAGATAAATTTGGTGATATGGGTGATATGATAGCACTCGACCTGAAACTGATTTTTAGAAATAAGCGACCAAGGTCACTCGTAATACTCTCCGGTGTGTTTTTGTTTTATGGCTTTATATTTTATCCTAAATACATTGCCACAGATAGTTTCAGCATCCTGTTCCTCTTTGCATTGCTCATTACCGGTTTATTTATATCCAACTATGGCCAATTTTTATTTGCCTGGCAAAGCAGTCATTTTGATGGGTTAATGACTTATAACACCAATATGAAACAATATATAAAAGCAAAATTCTCCTTGTTTTTGTTGGTTTGTAGTTTGCAATTTTTAATTGCAAGCCTGTATGGATTTATGAGCTGGCGCATACTGCCCATTCAACTGGCTGCTTTTTTATACAGTGTGGGTGTTAATTCATTTGTTACTATTTATGCCGCTACCTATAACTATAAATATCTTGATCTCACCAAATCGGCCAGTATGAATTTTCAGGGCATCGGTGCATTGCAGTGGCTGCAATCGCTTGCTATTTCATTTGGGCCGGCAGTAGTGTTTTATTTACTCAACAGGTTCCTGGGGTTTTGGCCCGCTGTTATTGGTATCAGCGCACTTGGCCTGGCAGGGCTTATCTTTTATGCACAGTTAATTAACTGGCTTGCCAACCAGTTTCACCTTCGGAAACATAAAATACTGGAGGGCTTTAGAGAAAGATGATCTTTTAGTTCTAACACTTTATTCATTTCAAAAGAAATAACATTCAAATGCTCACGATAAAGAATTTAAAAAAAACGTACAAAGGAATAAATGCTGTTGATATTGAATACCTCGAAATGTATGCTGGTGAGGTAATTGGGCTGGTAGGTAATAATGGTGCAGGTAAAACAACTTTTTTTCGCCTGGTTCTTGATCTTATCCGTAGCAATGAGGGGGAAGTTTTTTCAAAAGGCTATGCTGTAACTGCAACCGAAGATTGGAAAACTTATACTTCGGCCTATATTGATGAGGGGTTTTTGATAGACTACCTAACCCCTGAAGAATATTTTTATTTTGTGGGGAAATTAAACAAATTATCCAATGCCGACGTAGATGAATTTTTAGTGACTTACCATACCTTTTTTAATGATGCCATTTTAAACAAGGGCAAATACATTCGGGATTTTAGCAAGGGAAAC
>JANMVB010000683.1:0-4494 GCA_031392305.1 Ferruginibacter sp. | reverse complement strand
AATTCCCTTTCGTCGCCACATTTTCGTTCTTTGTCTCAAAGATGATGTACACATATTTTACAGGAGCTATTTTTATAAATTATACATACCAGCAAATGCTGTGTAAATTTGAAATGTAAAAATCTAAAAATTAACTTATGCCTGCTATTTCCTCCTCCCGTTTTTGTAAAAGTATTGTCGCTGTTTTTTTGTTGCAGTTTATAACCGGTAACCTGGTTGCCCAGCAAAATAATACGGCGACAGAAAATAATTTTAAAACTGTTATCAATAAAAACGGCCCTGTGCTGGGCTACTCGCCGGCGTCGGGTGTAAAAATTATTACCGTCGCCGGATTGAATTTTAAAGACCTTAATAAAAATGGCCAACTGGATAAATACGAAGACTGGCGGCTGGATGTGAACGTTCGGGCAAAAGACCTTGCGGCAAAAATGACCAAGGAACAAATAGCCGGACTAATGCTGTACAGCGGCCACCAGGCGGTACCTGCCAACCCACGTGGGTTTGGGTCGGCCACTTATGGCGGCAAGCCATTCCCGGAAAGTGGTGCAAAGGCATCTGACATTACCGATCAGCAAAAAAAGTTTTTGACAGAAGATAATTTAAGGCATGTATTGGTTACCCGTGTGCAAAACCCGGATGTGGCAGCGAGGTGGAACAACAATGTGCAGGCACTGGTTGAAGGCCTGGGGCTGGGGCTACCGGCCAACAACAGTACCGACCCACGCCATGCCGCCGTTGCCACCACAGAGTATAATCTGGGCGCCGGTGGAAGCATTTCTATGTGGCCCGAAGAGTTGGGTATGGCGGCCACTTTTGATCCGGCAATTGTACAAAAATTTGGCGCCATAGGTGCACAGGAGTACCGGGCGTTGGGTATTGCCACTGCCCTATCCCCACAAATTGATTTAGGTACGGAGCCACGCTGGAACCGTATGGTTGGCACTTTTGGCGAAGACCCAACCCTGGCTACTGACATGGCCCGGGCTTATGTGGATGGATTTCAAACTTCTGTTGGCGCTGCGGAAATTAAAAATGGCTGGGGCTTTACCAGCGTAAATGCCATGGTAAAACATTGGCCCGGTGGCGGCCCCGAAGAGGCAGGCAGGGATGCACATTTTGCTTATGGAAAGTTTGCAGTGTACCCGGGAAATAATTTCCAGGCACACCTGTTGCCGTTTATTGATGGCGCATTTAAATTATCGGGCAAAACAAAACAAGCTTCGGCAGTAATGCCCTACTACACCGTGTCGTTTAACCAGGATAAAACCAATGGCGAGAATGTAGGCAATGGCTTTAGTAAATATATTATTACCGATCTGTTGCGCAACAAATATAAATACGATGGCGTGGTGTGTACCGATTGGCTCATCACCGCCGATGAAGGAAAAACGCCGGATATATTTGCCGGCAAATCCTGGGGCGTTGAAAAACTTTCTATCGCCGAGCGGCACTACAAAGTACTGATGGCAGGTGTTGACCAGTTTGGCGGTAACAACGCCGCAGGCCCCGTTTTGGAGGCGTATCAAATGGGTGTAAAAGAACATGGCGAAGCGTTTATGCGTACACGTTTTGAGCTGAGTGCCACACGTTTGTTGCGTAATATTTTCCAGGTGGGTTTATTCGAAAATCCGTACATCGATCCGGCTATATCTGTAACAATTGTTGGCAAACCCGAATTTATGAAAGCCGGTTACGATGCCCAGGTAAAATCGGTAGTGGTATTAAAAAATAAAGCCGCCGTACTACCGCTGACAAAAACGAAAACGGTGTATATACCCAAGCGTTTTATACCTGCAGCAAGAGATTGGTTTGGCAATACCACACCGGAAAAACTGGAGTACCCGGTTAATATGGAGATGGTAAAAAAATATTTTACTGTTACCGACGATCCGTCGAAAGCTGATGTGGCGCTTGTGTTTGTAAAGGGCCCTGCCGGTGGTGTTGGTTACGAAAAAACAGATAGGGAAACGGCCAATGGTTATGTGCCCATTTCGTTGCAATACCTGCCTTATACTGCGGAGTTTGGCAGGGCGCAAAGCATGGCTGCCGGCGACCCGGTGGTGGACCCTACCAACACCAACCGCTCCTATAAAGGCAAAGTTTTTACTGCCACCAACACTACCGATTTAAAAACCATTTTAGATACTAAAGCTGCCATGGGTGGCAAACCGGTGATAGTTTCCATGGCACTCGGCAACCCTGCGGTGGTGGCCGAATTTGAAAAAGAAGTATCGGGCATCATTGCAAGTTTTGGTGTGCAGGACCAGGCCCTGTTAGACATCATTTCCGGTGCAAAAGAACCCTCCGGCCTGTTGCCCATCCAAATGCCTGCCAACATGAAAACTGTAGAGCAACAAAAAGAAGATGTGCCCCATGATATGGAATGCTATATTGACTCCGAAGGCAATAAATATGATTTTGCTTTTGGCCTAAACTGGAAGGGTGTAATAAAAGATGCAAGGGTTTTAAAGTATAAGAAGAAATAAAAATTTTTGCAAAAAGGTTTTTATTGTCCGGGCATTTGTATTTCAATTAAGCTTTATTGGCGTCGCACTCTTGTACATTATATCTATGGGGAGCTTTGATCACATGACAAGTAGCAACCACGATGAGTATGAGAATGGTGCTGATGATTAGTGGAGTGTTGTGAAAAGTGAGTGGTTATTATTTGGTTGTGTTATTCTGCGAAGAGCGATAAACAAACAACCCCCGTTAACTGCGTTTAACGGGGGTTTCTTTTTGGGGGCTTTTGGCTATTATTCTTAATGTTTGGCGTTTTCCCGGACTGTCCGTTGTTATGTAGCTGTTTTTTATTTTTCTAAATCTGACAGGTCAATGCTTGTTCCTATTTCTTCACATTTTGTTTCCAGCATTTTTTTGTTTAATAAACTCATCCGGTAACACCTCAAAAGAAAGAAATAAGTTGAATCAACTAATTCTTTTCTGGCTTCTTTTAAGTCATTACTGGCCACTCTTACAAGCGGAGGTGGCGGCTTGCCGTTACCCAGTTCACACTTTCCTCCACAAATTTGGCAATAGTCATAAACTATCGTTCCATGAGCATCTACCCAATTTTTCTGTCCCTCACGAATATTATTGAATCGCTTGTTGTATTCATCAATTGTTTTAATGGATGCCTGAACTTCATGAAGCCAAAAGTCAATATTTGCAAATTGACCAGCTACATGATGGGCAAAGCCACTTGTTAATTTTCTCAATTGTTCAGCAACCAGGTTTGCTTTTTCTATCGTGTAAATCATAAAATAAATTTTTGGTTTAATGTATTTATATTCCAGAACGGGGCATAATTCCGTATAACGGCTACAGCATGGTGATGTAATTGAATTTCAAAATCATGTTCCTGTAAACTGTTGCAGAATAAAGTTACAAATGTTGATAATTAGAACTAAATTATTGCGTTATCCGGCGGGTAAAACTGAAGTCCATTGCCTAATAGGCTGGCCACTTGCTTTTTTTATTACAAGAATATTCATTTCCTACAGGTGGTACACCGGTCCCGGATATTTATTAGTCAGGATTAATACCAGCCAGGGAAACAAATTATAAAAGAAAGTTTTTACTAACTCCCGGTTTACAATACCAGCAGTAGTATTTGATAGCACCATTGAAAAAGTGATTTGTGTCTCTTCCCACCAACGTCTCCCAACGAGCCCAAGCCTGGGCGGGGGCGTTGGCGTTTTTTGCTGACTGTTTGCAGATAAAATAAACCACTTCCGGAAGATATATTTTTTGAATGCTAGATGACAAAATAATAAACAGTGTTGGTTTATGCTAATTTTATACTCAGCGAATGGCGCAACGGTCCCCGGCTGCGCTAAGGCTCTTGGGAAACGTTGCCGGGAAGAAGAATTTGTGCTGTATCTTTCACTTTATTTTAAAACATTTTTTTATCAGCATTTGTGATACATTGCCTACCGGTTATTGTTGCCTGAAAATTATGGTAAAATCATTTTACCGGCTTAATCAACGCTTCAGACATTCAACATAATTTTATCAATCTCTTTATTATGCTGTATAAAAAAAAGCTATTCGCAATTTGTATTGGCTGCTTCGTTACCCTGCTTTTGGCATGTGGAAAAAAAACTGCCGGAACAGGTAGGGTTCTATCTTCCCCACCCGGCCAGGTACCACCTGCAGTGTCTGCCAATGAGGTAGATTTCTGGCTTACCACTGGGGATTCAACTGTATTACTTTCTAAACAATCAACAGTACTTTCATTCGATACGGTTGCCAATTCCAACACCACTATTGAAGTAGATTCTAGCCAGACTTACCAAACGGTAGATGGATTCGGCTACACGTTAACGGGAGGAAGCGCTTATGTGATCAACCGTTTGGGTGCTGCAGATAAAACAAGCTTGTTAAATGAGTTATTTGGTAACGCCCCTCATTCTATTGGGATTAGTTATTTGCGGGTAAGTATTGGCGCCTCTGATTTAAATGCTGCAGTTTTTACCTATGATGATATGCCTG
>JANMVB010000674.1:0-3264 GCA_031392305.1 Ferruginibacter sp. | reverse complement strand
ACCAAAGTTGTTGGATGAAAAAGTTGCCCGCCTTCATCTTGCCAAAATTGGCGTGGTATTAGACGAATTATCAACTGAACAAAGTTCTTACCTGGGAATACCAAAAGAAGGCCCTTTTAAAGTAGATCATTACAGGTATTAAAATTTATTCTGAGATAAAAAAACATAGCCCACTTCTTTTACGGAGTGGGTTTTTTATTTGTTAACCGGCAGAAGTAATTCTGTGGATCATCGTTGTGTCACTCACTTGTACGGTATAGCTGTGGGGAGCTTTAATTCTGTTACGCAAGAAAAATCGCCAACCAATGATAGAAAGCAAGGCTTTACCAAAATCAAATGGTGTATTTGCAAAAAGAAAATAATGTTATAAAAAGTATGTATCGTCATGTAAAGAAAATACCCTTATTGGTATATGATGGTTGTTTCGTTTCATAGCAAAATTTTATCTGCCAACAATGAATCAACTTCTATGCATGGTTATCCATACCATTATTTCAGTTCCACCAAGGTTGATTTCCTGATAAGCGATGCAACCAAGGCTGGTTTTAAGTGGGCTGGATGGTTAAGTACAATTTATCTAAGGGATGTGAGAATTAAGGAAATAAGTATGTAATTTTAGCGTTTTAGATTTATCATGTTCATAATTTACCAAAACTCACAACACTTAAAAAGTCTTTATGAAACTAAACATTTATTTTTTCGCTACCCTATTAACTTTATTTAGTATTACATCATGTAAAAAAGAATGTCCTATTCCACCTCCAGCCACTTATCCAATAGAAGGTTTATGGACAGGAACTTATACTGTTGATGCTTTGCCCTCACAAGGTGCGTTATCTTTTAATTTTTATGTTAAACCGGGAGGTAATATACTAACTGAAGGAAAGGGAGGTGACGGAAAAACATATTATGCAAGTGGCATTTGGTCTTTATCAGGCAGTATTTTTACCGCCACAATCACTACCCATGCTACAATATATGCAGCACCGGTAACCCAATTAATAACTGCTACTTATTCAAATATTGGAACCTTGACAAATGGAACATGGAGAGATACCAATAACCCTAATGGACTTGGCTTTGCAGGGAAATTTTCAACAATGCAAAGATCGAATTAAAAAGGTTTGGAGTGAATTTTTTTAAACCCTAAAAATAATCTTCTTAATAATGAATTACTATCAATTATGGCTGCAATCCTAATTGATAGTATTTTTTTGGGATTATAATTTTGTAGAACTCCTAATTCCCCCGCAAATTTTTTAGTTTTTTCAATAAAATCATTAACAGTTATCCCTTCCCTTCTTTTAATAGGGGTTCTTAATAAACGATGGGCATAACCCTTACAATAATATAAAAGAAACTGCTCACTGTGCAATTCAATAATTTTTTTTGTTGATTTATTCCTATTTTTTACCTTAATAAGAAACCCTATAAAAATTTCTAACCCCTGGTGCAGTTTTTTATCTATTGTAGTACCTGTAGTACTTTTATGTACCCTGAAAGCAAAACAATTTTCTGAGGCAACGGCTTCGTAACCTTTTAAAGTAAGATTAATCCACAATTCAAAGTCTGCAAATAAAAGACTAGGATACCTAATAGGTATGCCCTCCAATTTATCATAGTCCTCTGACCTCATTACATAACCGGTACCCATTAATTCAATAGCATGTTTTAAAAATGCTTCCAAAAACTCATTACCACTATAAATATTTTTCATTGGCTTACATGATCTAATTAATTTTCCATTAGCATCAATAAAATTAAAATGAGTGTGATATAAGCTGGCAGAAGGGTTTTCTTCTATCAAACAATTAATAATTTGTAAAAAATTCGGATACAAAATATCATCGTGCCCGATGATGGTAATAAATTCATTTTTTTTAATATCTTTTATCCGGCCCCAATTTTCTTCGATGGAAAGTGATTTGGAAGAAGGGATTATTTTAATTCGGTTATCCTTTATTGAGTTAACCCATTCTGATGTTCCATCGGTACTGTAGTTATCGAGGATGATAAAATTAAAATCAGTATAAGTTTGTGAAAGGATACTGTTAACACATTCTTTTACATAATGGTTACCATTACGTACAGGAAGGATAATACTGTATTTAGCCATAGTGAGTAAAGAAAAAATGCAGGGTAATTATTGTCTTGATTTATGCTTTAGTCTAACAAGCTGATCATGTAAAATAGGAAATCTTCTTTTTATAAAATATTTTAGTTTGTACTTACTCATAAAGTCAATTGCAAAAATCTCCCTTTCGACTTTTGCCAAACTCTCGTCTTTATCGTCAGCATATTTATGTAAAAATGCCATGTGGGAAACTATCCAAACACCAACAAAATCCTGTACTTGTTTTTTGATGGCAGGCCAATCTTTTAAATAAGACATTTTTGAAGCTAAATATTCAGGAAAGTTTTTTACAGCTATTATCAATTGATCATTTTGATTTCGTCCGAAATTTTCATTATGTAATGTTTGGCATCCAAGTGGCTTATTAATAATTACGCATCCTGAATGAGATCCCATAATACTCAAATAAGCGTAATCACCTAAAAATGGAGTTCCATAATCAGGTACTCCCCCTCTTTCAATCAGTATTTCTCTTTTGACCATGCCTGTGGACCAGAGGTAGTGCGGAAATATTTTGAATGTAAATAGATTTTGTACAAATTCGCCGGAGTCATAAGCCTTGATATAATTAAGATCATGATTATTAGACAGGCAGGAATTTGTTCCTACTTTAAGGCCGTATAACTTGGCCACTACATGATGCGTACAAAACCAATCGCATCCACCTAAATACATTCCATACCCCGGGTATTTATTTTCAAGCATTCTTAATGTTTCGAGCATTTCAGGCACAACAGGATCATCATCCGTTATCATGACAATATAACAACCCTTAGATTTTTCAATACTGTTATTGAAACTTTTAATCATTCCAAGATTTTCATTATTCGGGGAATATTTTAATCTTGGATCACCTATTTCTTTGATTATTTTTTCAGCGCTACAGTCAGGATCATTATCAGAAATTACAACTTCAAAATCCCTATAACTTTGTTTTAATATTATTTCAAGCTGCTCTTTTAGAAATACCGGACGTTTAAAAGTTGACATGCAAAAACTTACCCACGGTTTTTCTGTTTTTTCTGATCCCATTCAATTACTATTTTATTCTTTTTAGATACCCGTCAGGAGCCACACTAATTAAAAGTCTATTGTTAATAGACTCATCTATGGTAAACTGCGGGTTTTCG
>JANMVB010000662.1:0-45531 GCA_031392305.1 Ferruginibacter sp. | reverse complement strand
AATAGTACTAGACATACTAATTGTTTTCTAAAAATGTGCGGCATAATAAAAAGTTTCGTTTCTCTAAAAATGGTTAATGATTGATTGTTTTTTGCAAATGTATAACATTTATTCACAATCAGTTAAGAATTAAGTAGTAATCATCTGATTTTTTTATGTGAATTCGTTGTGTTAAATATTTATAAAAAATCGTGCCATATCCCACAATTTATAAAAGAAAAATTAGAATTTATTAATATTTAATATAAAAATGCAAGATTGATTATAGTGTTATTATTATAACTGGTTAAGAAAATATTTATAGTTAAAGATTCAATTTGAAATTTGGTTAAAGGAAATTAAATAATCATGACTTTCCACATTTATCTGCTGAAATGAGTTTACAATTCCTTTGGTCTGATTTATGCTAAGCAAATTAATATTATTGAAATTTGTAAATCGTTCGAATTTGAGAGATCATTTTTTATGTTTTAATAAATAAATGTAAGAATCGAATTTTAATTTTAATTAAGCAAGGTGCTGATTTAAAATAAATTAACCAGATGAAGTGTGGTATTGATATTGATTCTACACAGTGCAGATATATTGCAACTATAAATAAGAAACGATTACTTTTGCGCAAAAATTGCTCTTATAAAAGTTATTTACTGGTGCCTAACCTGCCCGATTCTGAAAAAATGTTTGCATTAGCTAGTCCAATTTTCATTAGCTACCTAAATGAAAATACTGGAGATTTATTCAATTGAAATATTAAATCGAAGTTTTTTATCCACCTAACTTTTAAAGATCAAAATAATTTTTTTGCTCAACATTCAATGTGATTGAGAGAGGCGAAGCCGTGAAAATATTTCATTTGTTCCAATTCTTTTTTTTTAAACTACATATGCTAAAGATTACTGCAATTTGAAAATTCAATTTTTTTTAAGTGTATAAATCTTTATTTCCCGCAACATAAAATAAGAACTTTTTTGACTTATGATACAAATTATTAAAAACCCTTTGCTTTTTATAGCTATCCTGTTGATGTCTTTAAATTTCACGTCCTGCACAACAACTAAACAAGTCATTTATTTCAATGATTTAAAAGATACAACCGATGGGAGTTTACGATTTGCACAGTCAGCATTTGAAAATCCCATTCAAAAAAATGACCAGTTATCTATCACAGTTGGTGGAAGCAACCCTGAAGATTTGTTGATACTTAATTCAGCAAGCGGAATGACTGCAGGTGGCGGATCAGGTGCTATTAGCACAGCCGCATTAGGATACCTCGTAGAAGCAGATGGAAAAATAAAAATCCCTTATTTGGGAAAAGTTCAGGCAGAAGGATTAACACGGCTGCAATTAGAAAATACATTAACTGAATTGTTTAAAGACTATACAAAAAATCCTGTGGTGAATGTTCGTTTTCTTAATTACGGGTTTTCCGTAATGGGAGAAGTAAATAGCAGGGGTAGGTTTAGTATGACAAATGAACGAACTACCATTTTGGAAGCAATTAGTATGGCTGGCGATTTAACAGATCTCGGCAAGCGGGAAAATGTGCTTATAGTTCGTGAAGTGAATGGTGAAAGAAATTTTGCAAGGGTTAATCTTTTATCTAAAGACCTCTTTAAATCTCCGTATTATTATATGAAAACAAATGATATAGTATATGTAGAACCGGTAAAAGCCAAATTTATATCCCGAACCGGTTTACCACAATACCTTGGGTTGGTAGCAGTAGGATTGTCTTTGCTCATTACTATAGTAAATCTTAGTAAATAATAAACTTATAATTTTAATTAATGTCCACTAACAATTCCGTTTTTAATGTACAAGACGATTCTCTTGATCAAAAACAACAAACCAGGCGTTTCCTCTTTAGAGTGATGCCTTACACGCCAATCATTATATTGGCTGTTCTATTGGGTTTGGCTTGTTCTTATTTTTATTTAAGGTACTCCACGCCTACTTATGCAGCTAAAGCAAGGTTAATTGTAAATGATGATACCCAGCAAAAAAATTCTAATTTATTAGAAATAATGCAGTTGGATACCCGGAATTTGTCAACAGAAACAGAGCGGGAGATGCAAATTTTAAGTTCAAGGGATTTGCTTAGTAACCTGGTATCCAAACTCCAACTCAATGTTCAGTATAGCCAGAAGGGATTTGTAAAATCAGGTCAGTATTTTAGCAACATACCATTTAAACTTGAGTTGGAAAAACCGGATTCAGTAACATCCAGTATTTATAGCGAAGCTGTTGTTGTTAATGATAAAATCAGTTTTGATGGAATACTTTATCCGGTCGATACTTTTGTAGCAAGCAAATTTGGAAATTTACGCTGGCATATTAATAAAGAATATAAGCCTCCTTCAGAAGTAAATAAATGGTTTGTGAAAATACAAACAGTTTCTGATGCGGTAGGCAGCGTGCAAGGCGCCTTATCTATCAGGCCCATTTCCAAGCAATCTTCCATTTTAGAATTATCTTATATAGATGTTCTACCAGAACGTGGTGTTAACATCCTCAAAAATTTAATCACTTTATATGGTACTACTACAGTTGATTATAAAAGCCGCATATCTGCAAATACTTTAAATTTTCTTGATGGCAGATTAAGATTGATTTCAGATGAGTTAAGCGGGGTGGAAAAAAATTTACAAGCTTTTAAAACTTCACAGGGTATAGTTGATCTGGGTGCTGAAGGTGCCCTCTTTTTAGGCCAGGTAAAAGAGGCAGATACTAAAATTGGTGAGATGGATGTGCAGATGGACGTTTTAAAACATATCGAACAGTATGTAACCCGGCGAAATAATACAAATAACTCCATACCAGCCACGCTTGGTACTTCAGATCCTGTATTAACCGGCTTACTCACTCAACTGTATCAATCCGAATTTGAATTAGATAAAATTAAACAGGTTTCTGGTAGCAAAAATCCGCAGATAGAAGTATATGAGGATGCCATTGCCAAATTAAAGCCGAGTATTTTAGCCAGTATTAATAATTTAAAAATAGGCATCAGTGCCAGCCGCCAAAGGATACAATCCGATAATAATAAATTATCAGCCACCTTAAGTAAAATACCTCAAAAAGAGCGGTTATTATTAGATATCAGCAGGCAGCAGGGCGTTAAGAATGCAATTTATACTTTCCTGCTCCAAAAGAGAGAAGAATCTGCTATTGCCGAAGCAGCAATCTTACCCAATTACCGGGTAATTGAAAAGCCCGAATATGCAGGAATGGTTGCGCCAGTAAAACATAAAATACTTGGTGTTGGCATTTTACTGGGCATCATGATAGCAATTATTTTCATTTACTTTAAAGAGTTTGCAAATAGCCGCATACTCTTTCGGTCACAAATTGAAAACAGGCTGCAGGCACCCATTATTGCTGAATTAGCTTTTCAACCAACAACCGATGGAAACCCTATTGTTGTTGGCGCTGGTAACCGTTCTATTGTTGCAGAACAATTTAGAGAGTTAAGAACGAACCTCAATTATTTAACTGCAGTAAACAAAGAAAAGTGTAAAATAATTTTAATCACTTCCTCGGTTCCGGGTGAAGGAAAAAGTTTTGTAGCAATCAACACCTCCGTCAGTTTAAGCTTAACCGGGGCAAAGGTTGTGTTGCTCGAATTTGATTTGCGCAAACCGAAAATCAGTAAGCCACTTGGTATTAGCCGTGATCCCGGCCTAAGTAATTATCTCATAAATATGGCAACAGAAAAGGATATTATTAAACCGCATCCAACTATTGCAGGTTTTAATATTATCCCTTCCGGGCCCATTCCGCCAAACCCTGCAGAATTAATAAGCAGCCCCCGGTTGTTGGAATTGATTGACTATTTAAAATTACATTTTGATTATATTTTTATAGATTCCCCGCCGGTGGGCTCTGTAACAGATGCTAAAATTCTGGCAAACATTGCCCATTCTACCCTATACCTCGTGAGGCATAATTATACCAACAGTTCTTTTCTGCAGTTGATAAATGATGTGCAGCAAAAAAGTACCCTACCCAATCTCAATATTGTATTCAATGGCATTACAACCAAAAAGATTTTAGGCTACAGTTACGGGCAGGGTTATGGCTATGGTTACGGCTATGGTTACGGCTACGGCTACACGGAAAGTGAAAAGCAGGGTAGCTGGTGGAAAAGACTTTTCAAGAAAAAAAGTAATGCCTAAAGCAGTAGTTTATACAGGGCAGTTTCCAGCAATTTTTATCCCATTTAAAAATTATTTAGCCGGCCGTATGTCCATGGTCAGCATCGTTGTGTCACTCCCTTTTGCCGCATACCATTGGGGATCTTTTCCTACATTATATAAATGGACGACTACAACTTTATTAACTACATTTTCAAATTTTAAAGCCTTGCAGCCGCAATTTTTACACGGTTATTTTTTTAGTCAAATTATATCGAAAGCCAAAGCAAACACACTGGCTTAAACTAAAAGAAACATTAAATAACAATTCGCCAATAATACATGAAGGTACTCATCACAGGCACAGCAGGATTTATAGGAATGCACCTTGCAATGCGGCTTGCAGCGCAGGGGCACAAGGTTACAGGGTTAGACAATATCAATTCCTATTACGATGCAAATTTAAAATATGCAAGGTTAGCTGAACAAGGCATAAAAAGAGAAGAGATTTTATATAACAAGTTGCTACAGGGCAACGAAAATATACAGTTCATAGAAATAGATTTACAGGATGCAGGAAATCTAAATGCCCTCTTTGCCAAGCAACAATTTGAAATGGTGATAAACCTTGCTGCACAGGCAGGGGTAAGGTATTCAATTACTAATCCCAAAGATTATATCAACTCCAACATCATTGGGTTTTATAATGTGCTGGAAGCAGCCAGGAATTTTTCAGTACAGCATTTATTATTTGCCTCTTCATCCTCTGTGTATGGCAATGCAATTAAAACCCCTTTTGCTGAAGAGGATGCTTCTGACGCACCCATTTCCTTTTATGCCGCTACAAAAAAAAGCAATGAGTTAATGGCGCATACCTACAGCCATTTGTATGGTATAAAAACAATTGGGTTAAGATTTTTTACTGTTTATGGCCCATGGGGCAGGCCGGATATGGCCATGTTTATGTTCACTAAAAATATTTTGGAAGGCAAGCCAATCAAAGTGTTTAATGAAGGAAATTTGCTACGTGATTTTACATATATAGATGATATTATTGCCGGTATCGAATCTATCGTAAACAGCAATAAATCGGGTGATGAAAATTTCCAACTGTTTAATATTGGCAACAGTAAGCCGGTAAAATTATTGGATTTTATTAATGCCATTGAAAATGCATTAGGCATAACAGCACAGCTTCAACTACTTCCCATGCAGGAAGGTGATGTAAATGTTACCTATGCAGATACTACAAAATTGTATGAAAAATATAATTACAAACCCTCAACAGATATACAGGCAGGCGTTGATAGTTTTGTAACGTGGTACCGTCAGTTTTACGAGCCTGCCGTGTAGGCAAATTATACTCATCGATTGTAGAAATAATTAATGAATAACAAACCTTACATCATTGCAGAAATTGCCCAGGCCCACGATGGCAGCCTGGGTATTGCACATTCTTACATTGATGCATTGGCAGCAACCGGAGTGGATGCAATAAAATTTCAAACGCATATTGCGCAGGCTGAAAGCAGTGCCTACGAGCCTTTCCGTGTAAAATTTAGTTATGAAGATGACACACGTTTTGATTATTGGAAGCGCATGGAATTTACCCCAACGCAATGGGAGGGATTGAAATTACATTGCGAAGAAAAGGGCTTGGAATTTATATCCTCTCCATTCAGTTGTGCTTCCGTAGATCTGTTAGAAAACCTGCATGTAAAAAAATATAAAATTGGCAGTGGTGAGGTAAGCAATTGGCTGATGCTGGATAAAATTGCACGTACCCGTAAAGAAATTATTCTGTCATCAGGCATGAGTTCTTTAAAAGAACTGGATGCTACCATTGATTTTTTAAAACCCTTTGGCAATAAACTTTCTGTATTGCAATGCACCACTGCTTACCCAACAATAGCAGGACAGTGGGGTTTAAATGTGATACCCTTATTAAAGCAACGCTATAATTTGCCCACAGGTTTTTCAGATCATAGCGGCGATATTTTTTCGTGCCTGGCAGCAGTAACATTGGGTGCTGAAATACTGGAATTTCATGCAGTATTTGATAAAACAATTTTTGGCCCCGATGCAAAAGCGTCTTTAACAATTAACCAAATAAAGCAACTGGTAACAGGTGTAAAAGATATTGTGATTGATTTAGACGCAGCCTCAAATAAAGACAGCAGCGAAAAATATACGGAGCTCAAAAAGATGTTTGAAAAATCACTTGCTGTAAATAAAAACCTTGAGGCAGGCCACATCATTACAATGAATGACCTTGAAGCAAAAAAACCTGCAGGCCATGGTATTGCTGCGAAAGATTTTACAGATGCAATTGGTAAGCCATTGCTCAATAAAAAATCTGCCTGGGATTTTTTGCTTCCGGAAGACCTGAGTTAATGAATAAATTTTTGTGTATTTAGTTATAATGTGGGTAAAGATCCATATTGGTATGCGGTACAAGGGAGTGACACAACGATGCTGAACAAAGTAATATCGTTGGTACAAAAAAATAAAATTTCAACCATGTGTAATAATGAATGGCATGATTTTATACACTTCCAAGCGTTAAATTTTTTTAGAAAAAATAATTATGAATAAAAGAAAGATCTGTGTAGTAGTGACTGCAAGGCCAAGTTATAGCCGTATTAAAACTGCATTGCAGGCGATAAAAGACCATCCTCAATTAGAGCTGCAATTGGTAATTGCCGCATCTGCATTGCTGGAAAGATATGGCAGTGCAGTAAACTATATTGAGAAAGATGGGTTTGAAATTACGGCAAAAGTTTTTAATGTACTGGAAGGCGAAAACCTTACTGCTGCTGCAAAAACTACCGGCATTGGCATATTGGAATTATCTACCGTGCTGGATAATCTTAAACCTGATATTGTTATTACAATTGCTGATCGTTTTGAAACGATGGCAACCGCAATTTCTGCGGCTTACATGAATATTCCGTTAGCGCATATACAAGGTGGTGAGGTTACCGGTAATATTGATGAGAAGGTAAGGCATAGCATTACTAAACTTGCTGATTATCATTTTGTGGCTTCTGAAAAAGCGAAGGAGCGGCTGTTGAAATTGGGGGAGAACCCTGAATTTGTTTTTAACACCGGTTGCCCTTCCATTGATCTTGCAGATAATGTGAGCAAGAAGCCGGGCCTTGATTTTGATCCATATAAAAAGTACGGTGGTGTGGGTAGTAACCCCGATTTATCAAACGGGTATATTGTAGTAATGCAACACCCGGTTACTACAGAATACGCTGATAGCCGCAAGCACATTGATGAAACCTTGTATGCAATAAAAGACCTTGAAATTCCGGTACTTTGGTTTTGGCCAAATGTGGATGCAGGTGCCGATGGTACTTCTTCGGGTATCCGTTCATTCAGGGAGAAATACCGACCAGGCCACATGCACTTTTTTAAAAACATGGAAGGCGAAGATTTTTTGAGGTTATTGATTAATTCAAAATGCCTGATAGGAAATTCGAGTGTTGGTATTCGTGAGTGTGCATTTTTAGGCATACCTGTGGTGAATATCGGCAGCCGCCAGAATAAAAGGGACCGGGGCAATAATACTGTTGATGTGGATTATAAAAGAGATGATATCCGCAATGCGGTTGAGCAATGGATAGCTAAGGGTAAAGCTGCTACCAGTGATGTGTATGGCGGGGGAACAGCCGGCAAAAATATTTGCGACCTTTTAGTTGAACTACCGCTGGTGTTTCACAAAACGATTACTTACTAATGAAGATACTGGGGATTATTCCAGCAAGGGCAGGCTCCAAAGGGGTGCCGGGTAAGAATATAAAATTACTTGGTAACAAACCACTTTTGCAATACACCGCAGAAGCTGCAAAACAGGCTCTTTTAATCAGCGATATTATCATCAGTACAGATACTGAAGAAATTGCTGGTGTGGCTGCAAAGGCGGGAATTGAAGTGCCATTTTTAAGGCCCACTAATTTAGCTACTGACACCGCATCATCTATTGATGTGGTAATTCATGCCCTTAAATTTTTATCTTCCGAAGGTAGAAATTATGATGCAGTTTGTCTCTTACAGCCTACCAATCCCTTTCGCCGCAAAGGTTTTATTGATGGTGCAATTGAAAAGTTTATAGCATCAGGAACTGATTCGCTGATAAGTGTGTTGCGGGTGCCACATGAGTTTAATCCGCATTGGACTTTTGAAATAAATGAAAGTGGCACACTGGCAATTGCTACCGGCGAAAAAGAAATTATTCGCAGAAGGCAGGACCTGCCCCCGGCATTTTTTAGGGATGGAAGTATATACATTACTAACGTGGATGTTATCCTGCAACAGCAATCATTTTATGGCAATTCAATCAGCTATATAGAGAATGACCCTGCATTTCATGTAAATATTGATACACCCGAAGATTGGGAAAATGCAAAAACAGTTTGTGAAAAAGTGTTCGATAAATTATAAAATCCAATGAAGATTATTAATTCGCTTGCAAAGAAAATGCTCAAAGCTCCGCTTGCATATTCGATTGTTAAATTAATTGGATTGTTTCAAAATAAAAGTATCAGGAGGGCCGTGTGGTTGCCTGAATTTATTAAGGTAAAAGATTCGCAGGTGATGCTGAAAAGTGATACCCGAATTGCTAAAATTGCAGACTTGCATTTTTTAGGATGGAAAAACCTGAAGGATTATTTTTCATTAACTATATTAAGAAAATTGGCCACCACATCGAAGGTAATATTTGACGTTGGTGCTGACACCGGCATGGTTTCATTATATATTTCTGAAGCTAACCCTGCTGCCCGTATTTATTCTTTTGAGCCGTCCAGGCATTCGTACCCGGTGTTGCTAACCAACCTGGATAAAAATAACAATCAAATGATTACGCCGAATAAGATGGCAGTAAGTTCAAAAAATTCTACTGAAACATTTTATTATTCTCCGGCTAACAGTGTAATCAGTTCTCTTGAACCAAGGGAAGGTTTTGAAGCCGAGAATGTAACCGTTACCACTATAGAAACTTTTTGTGCTCAAAATAAAATCAACAAAATTGATTTGATAAAAATTGATGTGGAAGGTTTTGAAGGCGATGTGATCGCAGGAATGGGAGAGGTGATTGCACTTTCGAGGCCCATCATTCATGCAGAAGTACTGAATGAAAAGCATGGTGCAAAAATTGCCCCGGTGCTTCCGAAAGATTATGTGTATTTCCGGATCATCGAGGAGAAACAACTTTTACAAAAAGATATAAAAATTGATCGTACTTCAACCGTGTCTAATAATTACCTTTTTGTACCACAGGAAAAACTATCCCTTTTAAAAGAATTATCGGTAGCATAAATGTGTGGAATAGCAGGAATAATAGGACAGATTGCTGACGGCGAACAATTGATGAAAACCATGTTGCAAAAGCAGCACCATCGTGGGCCGGATGCACATGCGGTTTGGCAGCAGGATAACATAATTCTTGGTCACAACCGGCTTAGCATAATTGATTTGTATGAAACCGCCAATCAGCCGATGCACAGCGCCTGTGGCCGGTTTGCGATTGTATTTAATGGTGAAATATACAATTACACTGAGTTAAAAGAGGAATTAAAAGCAGGGTATAATTTTAGCACGCAATCAGATACTGAAGTGTTGCTTGCTGCATATATACAATGGGGCAAAAATCTGCTGCCGAAGTTAAATGGCATGTTTGCTTTTGCTATTTGGGATAATCAACATAAAACTTTTTTTGCTGCACGGGACAGGTTTGGCGTAAAGCCATTTCATTATGCTCTGCAGCGTGGTTGTTTATATTTTGCCAGCGAAATAAAAACCTTGTGGGCAGCCGGCATTGAGAAAGAACAAAACCTGCCGGTATGGGCAAAATATTTGGCTTATGCTTCGTATGGTTTGCCACATGAAACTTTTTGGAAAAATATTTTGCAACTACAGGCTGGCCATTATGTGGAAATTGAGATACCCGCTGATAAGGAATTAACTATTGCAGATATTGAACCTACACCTTGGTACGATTTTACTGCCCGGATACAACAAACTCCCCAACTCGAAATTGAAGCGTTAAAAGAACAGTACCTGTATTTATTAATGGATGCTATCCGGCTGCGTTTTCGTGCAGATGTACCCGTTGGTTTTAATATAAGTGGCGGCCTCGATTCTTCCACTTTACTGGCTTTGGTAAACCAGGCATTTCCAAAAAATAATTCTATTGAAGCGTTTACTTTTTACACAGGGCACCCTGATTATGATGAATTACCCTGGGTTGAAAAAATGATTCAGCTAACCAATAATCCACTTAATAAATGCCTGCTCAGCAGCCAGGATGTGCCAGGCTATGTAGAAAAAATAAGTTATCAGCAGGATGAGCCCTTTGGTGGTTTTCCTACAATCGCTTACAGTTTATTATTTAAGGCAGCCAGGGAAAAAGGCATATTGGTTTTGCTCGACGGTCAGGGTATGGATGAAGCCTGGGCAGGGTACGATTATTATCAAACCAATACCGGGCATACCATACAGGGCACTACCAGTTCGCCGGTAAGGCCCGAAGTTTTGCAGGGTGATTTTCTTGCGCTGGCCACTAAAGATATATTTCCAGCACCTTTCGATAACACTTTACAAAACCTGCAGTACAGGGATATTTTTTATACAAAAATACCAAGGGCACTGCGTTTTAATGATCGTATCAGTATGATGCACTCTACCGAACTGCGGGAACCTTTTTTAGATTACCGCCTGGTAGAGCTGGCATTTGCACAAAAGCCCGAAGTAAAAATAAAAGATGGCCAAAGCAAATGGCTGTTGCGGCAAATAGTAAAAGACCTGTTAAGCAACCAGGTAGCGCTTGCGCCAAAAAGGCCATTGCAAACCCCACAACGTGAATGGATAGCCGCTGATTTAAATGAGTTTGTAAACGAACAGATAGAACAATTTAAAACACTGAATTTTGTGGATGGAAAAAAGGTGGATAGTATTTGGAAAGATTATCAAAAGGGAAAAAATGATAACAGCTTTTATATCTGGCAATGGATAAATATAAATCAACTTTCAAAGTAACAAATGCATTCCAATTTTTTAATTGTCCGGGCAGAGAAGCAATGGTCAACATCGTTGTGTCACTCCCTTGTACCGCATACCATTGGGGACCCTTGTCCACGTTGTAATTGTGCTATACATTACCCCTCAATTTTATTTCAGTAAATGGCAAAAAACAGCACCCGCATTTTATTCTTGTTAAACTTCGCTATGATAAAAGTTAATTAGTTGGTTTGCTCAACAATGATAAAAAGTACAAGAGTGCGACGCCAATGAAGCTAAATCATAGTACTTCAGTCTGGCCCAAAAACTTAACTCATTATTTTAGCCCTGGTCTTAATTTAATTTATTAAAAATAAAAATGCATCCTGTTCCACATACGATAATTGAAAAGAAAAAAGGGCTGGCCTCTTTTAGCCTTAAAGAATTCTGGCAATATAAAGACCTGTTGTACTTCATGGTACTGCGAGACATTACAGTAATTTACAAGCAGTCAATTTTGGGATTTGCGTGGGCTTTAATTAACCCGGTTTTCAGCATGCTGATTTTTTCGGTAGTATTTGGCAAACTGGCCGGCATACCTTCCGATGGTATCCCTTATCCTATCTTTTCTTATGCAGCATTAATTCCCTGGACTTATTTTGCAAATACACTCAATGCTTCCGGCACAAGTTTAATAACCAATACAAGTGTTTTTACAAAAGTATATTTTCCCCGGCTCATCATTCCGCTTACACCGGTAATATCCAAGCTGGCAGACTTCGCTATCAGTTTTGCAATATTGATAATTCTGATGTTTTATTATGGTTATTATCCTACCATTAAATTATTCATCTTGCCGCTATTAATAATTATTATGATGGTAGCCACCGCAGGATTGGGTTGCTGGTTAAGCGCCCTGGCTATTCAATACCGGGATGTAAAGTTTGGGATTACCTTTGCTGTACCCTTATTGATGTATGCTGCCCCCGTGGTTTTTCCTGCTTCATTAATACTTCAAAAATTTGGTGAAAAGGCATATTTATTATACGGCCTTTATCCCATGACGGGTGTTATCGAAGGGTTTAGGGCAGCCGTAATTTACAACAGGAGTATCCCGTGGAATTTAATAGGAATGAGTGCCTTAGGTGCATGCATTTTATTTAGTATTGGTTTTATTGTGTTTAGAAAACTCGAGAGCCGCTTTGCGGATGTGGCATAAAAATTAATTAGCAGAAATGACTGAAACAGCTATAAAAGTTGAAAATATATCTAAAGCCTATCGCATTGGCCTTAAGGAGCAACGGCATGATACGTTGGGCGCTACCATTGGCGCCTGGGTAAAATCACCATTTAAAAATTTCAAGCAATTAAAATCATTATCAAATTTTAATAACCAGCAGGATGAAGATATTTTTTGGGCATCAAAAGATATAAATTTCGAAGTTAAGAAAGGTGAAGTGCTGGGTATTATTGGCAAAAACGGAGCTGGTAAAAGTACACTGTTAAAAATACTATCCCGTATTACAGAACCCACCACGGGCAGAATAGAAATATATGGAAGAGTAGCTTCATTATTGGAAGTGGGTACAGGTTTTAATCCCGAACTCTCAGGCAGGGAAAACGTGTATTTGAATGGAACTATTCTTGGGATGACAAAAAAAGAAATTGATAATAAGTTTGATGAGATTATTGCATTTAGCGGAGTAGAAAAATTTATTGATACACCGGTAAAAAGATATAGCAGTGGCATGAAGGTGAGGTTAGCCTTTTCGGTAGCAGCCCATCTTGATCCTGAGATTTTAATAATAGATGAAGTGCTGGCAGTTGGCGATGCCGAATTTCAAAGAAAATGCCTAGGTAAAATGAAAGATGTTGCGGGGCAGGGGAGAACAGTATTATTTGTATCACACAATATGGCTGCAGTGGGTTCCTTGTGTACAAGGGCAATTGTATTGCAGGCTGGCAGGTTGGTTTACACTGGCTCGCCATCTGATGCTATATCTTTTTATCTTAAAAATATTGAAACAGTTGTTACCAGCAGAAAAGTTTGGGACAAAATGGATGCACCGGGCAATAGTAAAGCAAAGCTTTTACGAGTGGAGGCCATGCCATTGAGCAAAGATGAAATGATAATGGTAGATAAGGGGTTAAAAATAGAATTTGAAATTGAATGCAATACAGAAAACCAGGCCCTGGATGTGAGTTATAATTTAAATAATGAAGAAAGTATTTTAATGTTTCATCATGGTAACCTGGTGTGCAGCAAAGAAGAACTTGTAAAAGGAAAATATATATTAAGCGTTGTAATTCCTCCATATATTCTAAGCAGTGGTGAATATTCTTTAGATGTTTGGATGGGTATGCAGGGATTAGAAAAAGTAATGGAAAAGCAAAATGGAATAATTACATTCTTTGTGGAAGATGCTAAAATAGATCACATTTCGGTAAAAACCCCGGGGGTCATTAAACCTCTTTTAAAGTACGATTCCGTTTTTATAAATTATGTTGGATAAGCCACATATTATCCAGCTTCCAAAATTTCTTGATCCAAGGGGAAATCTTTCTTTTATTGAAGAGGATAATCAAATCCCATTTAAAATTGCACGTACCTACTGGATATACGATGTGCCGGGTGGTGAAATAAGAGGCGCTCATGCTTACAAATCTTTGCAGGAATTTATTGTGGCCCTTAGTGGCAGCTTTGATGTGGTATTGCATAATGGTGAACAGGAACAGCGGTTTCATTTAAACCGTTCTTATTATGGTTTGTATGTGCCTAAAATGTATTGGCGGAGTATGGAAAACTTTTCTACAAATTCTGTAGCAATTGTTCTTGCAGACCAGGGTTACGATGAGCAGGAATATATCCGGGATTTTAATGAGTTTAAAAGCCTTGTGTTATGAAAAAGTATTCAATTTTTGATTGCAGCATCATTCAGCTTCCACGTATTTATAACAGGTCTGGTAATATAACACCCGTTGAAAATGAAGTGAATGTCCCTTTCAAAATAAAAAGAATTTATTACCTGTATGATATACCTGGTGGAGAAACAAGGGGTGGGCATGCTCATTACAAGCTGGAACAGCTTATTGTTGCTGCCGGTGGCAGCTTTGATGTAACATTAGACGATGGTAAAAATAAAAGGACAGTTTCGTTAAACAGGCCTTATGTAGGGTTGCATGTAAAGCCTGGCCTTTGGAGAGATTTAAGTAATTTTTCTTCCGGGGCAGTATTATTAGTTTTAGCTTCTGAGATATATTTAGAAAGCGATTACATAAGGGATTATGAGATTTTTAAACAAATTAAAAGTGAATAAAATATTAATTGCGGGAGCAGGCGGAGCACCTTCTGAAGGAGTTATTAATTCCCTGTTACAGGATGGTAGAGAAGAAATTATTGGTATGGGTAGTGAACCCTCTGACCTGGTTTTATCTTCAGCAAAAAGAAAATACTATGTTCCCTATGCTGATGATAAAAATTATAAGGATGCTTTATTGAAAATCCTTAAAAAGGAACAACCGGCACTGCTTCATTTTCAGAATGATTTAGAAGTATTTCATGCTTCGCTTATCAGGGATGATATACAGGAACAAGGCACCAAATTATTTATGCCTTCGCATGATGTGATAGATATTTGTGTTGATAAGTATAAGACCTATTCAAAATTAACGGAAGCCGGCATACAGGTGCCTGTTAATATATTCATTAATGATGAAGCTGATTTAAAAAGGGCTTTTAGTGAATTGGGCGATAACAATGGTAAAATCTGGCTACGGACTTCTTCCATAGGTGCAGGAGGTAAAGGCGCCTTGCCCACCAATGATTTTGAGTTTGCAAAACATTGGATCACGCATTTTAATGGTTGGGGCGATTTTGTAGCTGCAGAAATGCTTACTCCCGATACCGTAACCTGGCTCTCTATCTGGTTTGAAGGTGAATTAATTTTAGCACAAACAAGAATAAGAAAAGGGTGGACACATGGTAACCGGACTTTATCAGGAGTAACTGGTGTTACAAAAGTCGGACAAACATTTTCTGATATTTTGGTAGATGAAATAGCAATAAAAACGGTAAAAGCTGTTGATATAAAACCACACGGCATTTTTGCTGTTGATATGGCGTATGATAAAAATGGGGTAGCAAATCCTACGGAGATTAATATCTCAAGATTTTTTACAACCGTGCTTTTTTTTACAAAAGCAGGACTCAATATGCCGGCAATATTTAAAAATATCGCTATGTATAATGAGTTTCCAATTTTGGAGAATAAGTTGAATCCCTTAAAAAATGGATTGTTATGGCTAAGAGGAATGGATACTGAGCCATTACTGGCAAATGATGCATTTATGAAGGAGAATATTAATTTTCTATGAGTATATTGTTAACTGGTGCAAATGGTTTTATTGGCCGGTATTTATTAAATTATTTTATTTCAGCGTTTGGGAGTAATAATATTGTTCTTTTAACATCTAAACCCATCGCAGGAATTAAATGCATTCAGTATGAAAATGGTGAATTAAATGAGGCGAATTTGAAAGCCATTAGCGCTTATTCTTTTGATTGTGTATTTCATTTAGGTGCATTTACACCAAAATCAGGTGCAGAGGCTAACTTAGCTTTTCCTAATACCAATAATATAGTATTTACCCAAAGGCTTCTTAATTCTCTAAGTACTAAAAAAATAATATTTACTTCCACGCTGGATGTTTATGCACCGGCTTCTGGTATCATTGATGAAAACAATATAACTATTCCGCCAGGTTTATATGGCAAATCAAAACTTTTCTGCGAAGACCTTCTCATTCAATGGGGTAAGCAAACCAATACCTTAGTTCAAATTTTAAGGATCGGTCACGTTTACGGAATAGGGGAGGAAGTGTATGCGAAATTTCTACCTCAACTCATTAATAAGGCAATAAACAACAGTCCTTTAGAGATTTGGGGTGATGGTACTGATTTAAGGGCATATATAAACGTTATCGATGTTGTAAAAGCCATTGTGAAAGCAGCTGAATTGAATAAGTTTATTGGGCCTGTAAATGTTTGTTCATCAGAAAGCTTTCAATTGATTGAATATGTAAAGATGATTGAGGATATCACAGGA
Source organism: Ferruginibacter sp. (assembly GCA_031392305.1). Taxonomy (GTDB): domain Bacteria; phylum Bacteroidota; class Bacteroidia; order Chitinophagales; family Chitinophagaceae; genus Ferruginibacter. The sequence goes on along the minus strand of JANMVB010000662.1, from coordinate 29,288 downwards.
AGAAAAGTTGAATTGATTTTTAAAGAAAGGGTTGGCAGTAAAGTAGATTTTAAGTTTGATGTAAATAAAATGAACAAATACTTAATTAAAGAATCGGTTGATTTTAGAGCCGGTTTGGCAGAGGAGATCGTTTACCTGGAAAATAAACTCAGTTGAACATTTTTTTTGATTTAGATGGTACTTTATTGGATTCAAGAAAAAGGCTTTATTATCTTTTTCAACAATTGGTTCCTGAGTCAACATTATCTTATGATGACTATTGGAATTTTAAAAGAAATAAAATTGGTCATAAAGAGATTTTGAATACGCAGTTTGGCTATTCGAATGAAATGTTTTTATTCTTTGAAAAGGAATGGATGAAAAAAATAGAATTGCCTGAATGGCTGGATATGGATAAGCCTTTTGAGGGTGTAACAAACTACCTAATTGAATTGAAAAATAAGCATAGCTTATATGTGGTAACTGCCAGGCAGTTTGAGCATATTGCTATACAACAAATTAATGACAATGGCTGGGCTGGTATTTTTGAAGGGATATTGGTTACCAGTCAGAAGAAGGAAAAATATGATTTGATACATTCTTCAGTCAAACTTTCAAATGAAGATTGGATGGTGGGTGATACCGGTAAGGACATTGAAACAGGAAAAAGATTAGAAATAAAAACAGCAGCGGTACTAACAGGGTTTTTATCTAAAGAAAAATTAATTGAATACCACCCTGATGAGATCGTAAATAGTGTTTTGGAATTAGACTTTTTAATTAAAAAATAATGGATTATGAATGAATTAGAGAATAAAGTTGTTGAATCATCAAAATTTTATAATGATTCTTTTCTGAAGGTTGATTTTAAATTGGCAGATTATGGTTTCCAGACCATTAAACCCTTTTTTCGTGGAAATACAGCATTGGAATTGGGCCCGGCATCAGGGTATATGACAAAAGATATCGTAAATGAATTTGCGAGCGTTCACCTTGTTGAAGGTTCATCTCAATTACTAAATCAAATTCCCGATTATGAAAATGTTATAAAATTCAATTCAATGTTCGAAGACTTTGATACCAATGAAACTTTTGACACCATCATAATGAGTCATGTATTAGAACATATTTCGGATCCTGTATTTGTTTTAGAGAAAATCAAAAGTTGGTTAAAACCTGATGGGGTTTTTATTGTTGCTGTGCCTAATGCTAAATCTATACATAGGCTTGCTGCTGTGCAAATGGAACTTTTAGAGAGTGAATACACCTTAAATGACAGAGATCATCAGTTAGGTCATTATAGGGTCTATGATTTAGATCTTTTAAAAGAACATGTGAAACTGGCAGGGTTTAACGTTATTTATTCAGGTGGTTATTTCCTGAAACCTGTTTCTAATGCTCAAATTGAAAATAACTGGACTGAAGAAATGGTAGAAGGGTTCTATAAATTAGGGCAGCAATTTCAGGAAAATTGTGCTGAGATCTTTTTGGTTTGTTCAAACTAATTCAATCTATGAAAATACCTTTTTTAAATTTTACGCCAATGCATCAACCGATTAAGCAAGAGATGATGCAGGCCTTTGAAGATTTTTATGACAGCAATTGGTATGTGCTTGGTGAGCGGGTAAAAAAATTTGAGGAAGAGTATGCCCGGTATAACCAGGTAAGCCAGGTAGTGGGAATAAGCAACGGACTGGATGCTTTACAAATAGCCCTGATGACTTTGGGCATAGGTAAAGATGATGAGGTAATAGTACCTGCCAATACATATATTGCTACAGCATTAGCGGTTTCTTTCACCGGCGCTATTCCTGTTTTTGTAGAGCCGCTAATAGATACCTATAATATAAACCCTCGCCTTATAGAAGCAGCCATCACTAGCAAAACAAAGGCAATTATGCCGGTGCATTTGTATGGACAGGCCTGCGAAATGGAAGCCATTAAAACCATAGCAGATAAATATGGCCTATATATCATTGAAGACAATGCTCAATCCCAGGGAGCCGGATACAAAGGGAGATTAACCGGTACATGGGGCGATATCAATGGCACGAGCTTTTACCCCGGTAAAAACCTTGGTGCTTTAGGGGATGCAGGAGCAATTACCACTAATAATGAAACCTTAGCTCAAAAAGCTTCCGTATTGCGAAATTATGGCTCACAAAAAAAATATTACAATGAAGTAATAGGTCACAATATGCGGCTGGATGAATGTCAGGCAGCTCTTTTATCTGTAAAGCTGAAATATATAAACCAATGGACTTTTGAAAGACAACAAATTGCAACTTGGTATAATGAAGCTTTAAAAGATATTAAGCTCATTATTTTGCCAGGGGTGGGTGAAGGCGCTACACATGTATATCACCTATATGTTATCAGAACCAGGCAAAGAAATGCATTACAAAAATATTTGGCTGATCGTGGTATAGGAACTCTTATCCATTATCCCGTTCCACCGCACTTGCAGGAAGCATATAGTTATTTAGGTCACAAAAAAGGAGACTTTCCGATTGCAGAAGAAATTGCAGATACTTGTTTGAGTTTACCCGTGTGGCCCGGAATGGTAAGAGGGCAGGTTGATTATGTAGCTATTCAGATCAAGGCTTTTTTTAACGATAACATTAATTAAACCGCCATTATTTTTTTCTTATACTTCGCAAAGGATAAAAACGTGAATAAATTTTTTTGTCCGGGCCGTGGGGCAATGGGCATCATAGTTGCGTCGCACTCGTGTACCACATACCATTGTGGATCTTTAATTGCGTTTTAAAATAAAAACCGGGCTATTTTATTTGGTTATCAAACAAAACAAAATTCACTAATTAACCCGTTGTGCAGTATACATTGTTGATATGAACGATTTTAGGGGATATGAGATAAATAATAATCAACCACTGGTGTCGGTTTGTTTAGCATCGTTTAACAACAGTAGTTTTATTGAAGAAACACTAAATTCAATTTACAACCAGGATTATTCTCCCATAGAGCTGATCATTGTTGACGATCACTCAACAGATAATGCAGTGGATATAATTAAGGATTGGATATGTAAAATGGGGGTACGGGCAGAATTAATAATCAAAGACCGAAACAAGGGATTATGTCATAGTTTAAATCTTCTCCTTTCAAAAGCAAATGGTACTTTTTTTACGCCTTTTGCATCCGATGATTTGATGAAGCCTGAAAGGATCAGCAGGCTGGTTGGGAAACTCCGGAATTCCGATATAAACACGGGTGTAGTTTATAGCGATGTAGAGTTTATTGATGAAAATGGATTAATTATCGGTTATTATTTTAAGGGGAATCAAAGAAAACTGATGGAAGGAGATATTTATCCTCAATTAATTTCGGATGAGTTCAGGTTTCCTACACCTTCATGCCTGATCCGGAAGGATGTGTATAATACTGTAGGTGCATACGATGAAAATTTACGGACTGAAGATATTGATATGTGGTTCAGAATTGCTGCCAAATTTGAATTTACTTATCTGGATGAGCCGTTGACGGCTTATAGAAGACATTCCGCTTCCTTGTCAAAAACTGCTGTAAATGAAAGAACTGTTCATGATAAGGTTTTATATTATTTGAAGCATGTTAATGCACCGGTGCAGAAGGTTAGAAATATTTCGAGAAAGCATGTGGAAGCATCTTTAACCAGCCTTTTGCTGAAACGTTCGGGTTACTTCAGGAAATTATTAAAGTTGGTTTCAAAAGAATTTATTTCGACCGGGTTAGCTATTATCTCTATCAAATATTTGATATCTATTGCTAAGAAAAAGGAGATTTTTTAATATAATGTTGACAAATATTGTGGGTAAAGATCCAAATTGATATGTGGTACAAGTGAGTGACACAACGATGTTTAATTGAAATACTTTTGAGCGGAAAACAAAAGTTATAAAAAAAATAGAATGCGGATAATTATTTTATCATCTTCCCTTTTTACAGACAGGGTTTTATTGTACAGTAGTTTTGCACAGGTTATAAATGATACTGCAATAACGGAAGTATGGGCTACCTCTTATCCTCAAAATAAAGCTGAGTGGGCAGAAAAAGGTTATACAATAAAAGAGTTTCCAAAAATTAATAATTTCCGGGAGAAACATAATGTATTAAGATATATCAATCATAATCTTTGGAATTATAAGCTGGATGCAACGAGTATTAAAAGTATGCAACGCTTTGCAGATGGCAGCATTGATTGGTTTGGTTTGATAAAAAGAAAATCGGAAAGATTTGCAGGTTATTCACTTTCCAAATTAAGCGGCGGTGTAAAACTGGAAAACAAATTAGTAAGTTTTTTAGGCAGGCAATCAAGGTCTCCGCAAGCTTTACGTTTATTAAAAGAAAATCCTCCCGATGGTATTGTTATTACGAACCCTTTCTGGATGCATGAAGCTGCTATTGCCATAGAGGCCGCCAAATTAGGTATCCCCATCTTTTCTTTTATTCCTTCCTGGGATAATATAACTACCAAATCAAGAATAGTTTTTAAAAGTAATGCTTATGCGGTGTGGTCATCTATACGTACGGGAGAATTCAGAAAATATTATCCTCTTTTTAATGAAGCTCCCGTGTTTGAAACTGGTGCACCACAGTTTGATGTTTTCTTCAATGGTTTTCACCAGGAAGAGAAAGATACTTTTTTTAAAAGAAATAATTTAGATACCAACCTGCCTGTAATACTTTATGCACTTGGCTCACCTAATTTTTTAAAGTGCGAAATTGAAACATGTTTCCAGGCATTAACTTATTTTAAAGAAAAAGGCTTACTGGATAAATGTCAGGTGCTCGTAAGGCCGCATCCCAATAAACACAACTCAGAAAGGGAACATGAATATACCGCCATACATAAAAATGTAAAAGTTCAGCAGGTAGGCTTAAGTGGATTATCAACTGAAAAGAGGACACAATCTATTGATCAGATCAATGACTGGATCAGCACTTTTAAATATAGCGACATTGTTATTAACTTGTCATCAACTGTATTGCTTGATGCCATGTATTTTGATAAACCAGTTATCAATATAGATTTTGATGGGGACAAAAAACAAGTTTACCAATCGTTTATAAAATTTATAAATCGTAACTGGGTACACCTTGCTACTATTTTTAATTCCGGTGCTTTGGATTATTCAGGTTCGGTTGAAGAAATATACCAGGCTGTAATAAATAACTTAGCGAATCCAACGGGTAAAACAAATGAGCGGGCTGCAGTAAGGAAATTAATTTGTAATAATGAAGAAGGGGATGCTGGTAAAAAACTCGCTGAAGCGATCCTAACAACTTTTAAAAAATAATCATTATTCAATTAAAGGGTTTAAATAGTTTAAGGGCAATTTTTGCATTAAGTGTGGTTATTTCTCATGTGATTGACAGGTTAAATATTGTTCATTTAATTATCGGCCCTTACGCAGTAACAAGCTTTTTTGCATTAAGCGGTTTTTTAATTACCTACTTATTATTAAAAGAAAGAGAAGAAACCAGCAGGATTAATATCCCCTTTTTTTATGTGAGAAGGATTTTAAGGATCTGGCCTTTATATTTTCTATACCTGGTAGTGGTGATTATTTATCTCTTGTTATTTAATGTGGCACCGTCCTCTAAATCCCTGTTTTACTACCTGTTTTTTATACCCAATGTTGCTTATATTTTTAAAGACAGTATTAATTATGCCAACCATTACTGGTCAATAGGGGTAGAGGAGCAGTTTTACCTGTTCTGGCCTTCCCTGTTCCTTCTTCGTAAAAATCCTTTGCTACTTTTTGCAGGCATCATCATAATCTGGAGCTGCGTAAAAATCTGGTTTTACTATCTCCATCCAAATGAGTTGTTGTTCGAATTCTTTCACGTAACCAGGTTCGATTGCATGGCCATTGGCGGAATTTTTGCCTACCTGTTTTTTTATAAAGGAAAATTCTACGACCTTATTAATCGCTTTAAAATATTAAAATATGGCTCGTATGCAATTTACCTCGCCACTATTTCTAATTTTTTTGAAGTGAATAAAATTTTCAATCACGCAATCATTGCAGGGGTTACTTGTTTTATTATTTTAGATCAGATCAATAAAAAAAATCTCATTAACCTTGATATAAAAATACTCGACAAAATCGGAAAGATTTCGTTTGGCGTTTATATCTATCATTCGCTTATTATTATGTTGGTGATGAAAGCCGGCCATTATTTTTTGCCTGATGGAAACTGGTACACCATATTTGTGCTGTTATTTTCTCTCCTGATTACTTTGCTCGTTGCTTATATTTCATTTTACCAGGTAGAAAATAAAATTTTGAAACTAAGGTCTAAATATAGTTATGCCCGGTAAAAAGACATTACTTTTTGTAATATCCAGGGGCGAAGTAATCCGCAATTTTGTTTATTCGGATATTGCCCAACAATTAAAAAAGGAATACCAGCTGGTTTTCTTTTCTGTATTTCCCAATGCAACTTTACAATCGTATTTAAAAGATAATTGCGATGAATTACATGAGTTGAAACCCTTGCAGTTGAACTACTCCCAACGTTTGTTGCATGAAATAATGGACCTTGCCCATAACAGGTATTTATGGTCGGAGGCTGCCAAAGTAAGATGGAATATGAGGGATGCAGAAGCTACATCATTTTTTCAAAAATTCACAAGGGCAATTAAAAAAATGATAGCCCTGCCACTTGCAAATAACCGGGCATTAACCCTGCTCGAAAAGCTCGACTTACAACTATCTAAAAATAATAAGCAGGTAAAATGTTACAGGGATAAAATAAAAAAAATAGCACCCGACCTTGTTTTTAACGCATCGCATTCCCATTCAAAAATTGCTTACCCATTATTGCAGGCAACCAGGTTGCAAAAAATAAAAACAGCCGCCTTTCTTTTTTCATGGGATAACTTAACATCGCAGGGCAGGGTATTACCACCACATGATTATTATTTGGCGTGGAACGAAAAGATAAGGCAGGACCTGTTGAATATTTATCCTGGTACAATTAAGGCAAATACATTCGTAAGCGGTACACCGCAATTTATAGGTCATTATCAAAAAGAAAATCATCTTTCGTCAGAAGAACTTAAAAAGCAATTAGGTCTTGCACCGGGTGAAGAATATTTTTTATACAGTTCCGGCATGAGCCATCACATGCCTTACGAACCTTATGTGGTTGGTAGAATTGCAGACATCATAAAAACAATTGGTGCAAACTACCGGCTGGTGGTACGTACTTATGCAAAAGACCGGCATGATGTATTTGATACTTTAAAAGCAGAGCGGCCGGATATCATTATTCCGGAAGTAAAATGGGAAAGAAATTTTCAAACCCCATTAATGGATGACCAGATTTTTTTCTCTTCGTTAATTAAACATTGCGTGGGGGGAATTAACGTGGCCTCCACCATTTCGCTGGAGTTATGCATGTTTAATAAACCTGCAATTAACGTTGGTTACAACCCACCCGGAAAAGATATCTATCCTTATAATTACACAAGGTTTTATTCATTCGATCATTACAAACCTATTGTGGATAGCGGGGCTGTGCAGGTTGCTATGGATGAAGATGAAATGAAATCTTATCTTTTGGAAGCTATACACCAGCCGGAAAAATATAGTAAACAAAGGGAAGCGCTGATAAATGATTTTTTTGAAGACAGGCAGGGATTAAATGTGGCTGAAGCCTTTGTTAAAATAATAAACGGGATTGCATCTTGAGGTCAGGGAATATTGCTATCGTAAGTCATGTAAACCCTTTTTCGTCTGGCAGTGGGCAGGTTCAGCGGGTTTATAATTCTTTGCTTGCCATTGCTGCAGATTGGGAGCATGTTACTTTATACACGCTGGAAAAAAATAGCAGTAATCCGGAAAGGTTACAGGAAGTACTTGCTATCAATATTTCTGTGCAGGTGATTTATCTTACATATCCTGAGAGCCTTCCGTTATTAAAACCGCTGTTTCATTTTTTGCCCAATCTTGGTTTTGGCAAACCATCCAATTGGATATTGCCTTATATTTTCAATCAGCTTAACAAAGATATTTTTAGTAAATACCATTGTGTGCTTTTTGAATATTGGCACCTGTACAAACTTGCTGCAAAAATAAAATCAACCAACACAAAAGTTGTGTGCGATACGCACAATATCCTGCTTGGTTCATTTAAAGAATATATTGCTGCTAAAAAATGGGCGCCGCAGTTGTATAAAAAGTTTTTGATCAGCCGCTATGCAAATTTAGAATTTAAGCAGGCACTCTCTAAATCATTTGATGCGTTGATTGCAATCAATAAAGAAGAGGAGGCCATATTCAAAAGCGAATTCCCGAATAAGAAAATTATTTATACGCCAATGGGTATAAAGCTACCTGAGTTTATACCTCATCAAAATTTACAAAAACCAAGTAACACATACACCATTGTTTATTATGGCGGATTAGGCAACCCAAGAAATGCAACTGCTGCATTGGAAGTTTACAGGGCTATTTTTGAATCGACCCATTTTAATGACTTTGTTGTCACGTACAAAATCATCGGCTCAAACCCACCCAAGCAATTAACTGATCTTTCCGCATCAAACCCCCGGGTAAGCGTAGTGGGATATGTAGAAAACCTGGCAGATGCTTTATCAGGCGCTGATCTTGCAGTGATACCATTTGAGGGAAAATTTGGTTTCCGGAGCCGTCTTATTGAACTGATGTACTATGGTATTCCTGTTTTAACAACTGACGATGCCGTATGGGGAATGGGCCTAACAGCCGGCAGCAATATTTTCATTTATAAGCAGGGTGAAAACCTGGACGAAAAAATAATTGAACTCTTAAATAACAACTCCGAAAGAAATAGGATAGCAGGCAATGCAAAAACGCTGGTAGCGCAGGAATTTACATTTGAAGCCACCTATACAAAACTATCTCAGGAGTTAAAGAATCTTGTAAATGACACTCGCAGTATTTTCTCATAAACTATGTTGGCATAGCGAACATTCACCAACAGGTTGGGCCACCGATGGTGGCTTTGTTTTTCATATCCAATCATTAGCATCAGCATATAACCAAACAATTTTATTGGTGCCCGTTTCAAAGATGGGGAAGAGTAAAGGTGAGGTTTGGTTTACTGATAATACCATAAAGGTAGTACCGCTTTTAGAACCATTTGGATCAGGCATAGTGCGAAAGCTTTTGTTCCCGGTTTGGTTTTTATTACAGTTACCAAAATTTATTTATTACACCAACAAGGCCGATGTTGTACATACCCCCATACCCGGAGATATAGGTACCATTGGCATGTTGCTGGCCCCGCTGTTTGGCAAAAAAATATTTATACGCTATTGCGGCAACTGGAAGGCTTTAAAAACATTACCCGAAAAATTCTGGGCATGGTATGGAGAAAAGTTTGCAGGAAAATCAATCGCATATTTCTGTACAGGGGGCGATGCAGCACCACCTTCAAAAAAAAATGCTGCCCTGCAATGGATATTCTCCTCCTCTATGATTGCCAGTGAAATAGAAAGCTTTAAACAAAAGGCATTTGATTTTAACAGAGAATACAAGCTGGTAATGGGTGGCAGGCTTACCAAAGAAAAAGGCTTTGGAATATTGATAGATGCTGTGGCATTAATCGCCAATAAAATTCCGCATGTAAAAGTGTACATCTTTGGTGATGGACCCGACAGGGAGCTCTTTGAAGCCCAGGTTATTAAATACTCCCTGCAGGATAAGGTTCAGTATTTAGGGAAATTAAATGCAAGTCAGGTACACCAGGCATTGAATGATGCAGATGTTTTTTGCTTTCCTACTTACTCTTCTGAAGGTTTTCCAAAAGCAGTAATTGAAGCCATGGCCCATGGTATTCCGGTAATCAGTACTGAGGTTTCTGTAATACCGGTTTTAATAAATGAACCAAATAGGCCGGCCGGAGTACTGATAGATAAAAAAAGCCCTGAACAACTTGCAGAAAAAATAGCTTTCTATTACAATAATCCCCAGGTGCATAAAACTCATGCAGATAATGCCAAATTAATTGCTGCGGTTTATACGTTAGAAAAATGGGTAGATACAATTAATGAAAAACTTAATGCTCAGTGGAATACAAAAATATGCAGGATAAGAAATATAGTAAAATAGCCTTTGTTGCCGGTACATTGGGAAAGGGTGGTGCAGAAAGACAGCTTTTTTATTTATCAACTTCTTTGGCAAAACAACAATACCAGGTAACTGTTTATTGTCTTAACAAAGGAGAGTTTTACGAATCTAAGTTGCAGGAGAATGGCGTTAAAGTAATATATTTTGGAGCAGAAAAATCAAAGGGAAAACGCGTTAGTAATTTGTACAGTTTTTTAAAAAAGGAAAGACCCGCATTAATTTACAGCTTTCATTTTTATACAAATACTTATGCAGGCATTGCAGCAAAATTGCTTGGTATTAAAGTAATTGGTTCAATACGCAATGATGGGGTATCGGAAAAAGAAGCAAACGGGAAAATGAGCTGGCTGCATTATTCATTACCGGATTGCATCATTGCCAATTCAATGCATGGAGCGGTGAATTGTGAAAAAATATTCTATAAAAAGAAAATTTTTGTGCTGGGCAATGTAATTGATACCGGTAGTTTTCAATTCACCACCAAAAACATTTCCAATCTATCGCAGGTTAACCTGGTAATGGTTGGCAGGTTTGAGCAACAAAAGCAACCATGGCTTTTTCCTGTACTAATAAAAAAATTAACCGATGCAGGGTTAAATGTAGCAGGTAAAATGTATGGTGATGGAACACTTAAAAATGCTACTGCAGCACTCATTAAAAATGAGTTTTCTGGATATAATATTTCCATTCATGATACGCATCCGCATATACAGGAAGTGTATAAAAATGCACATTGGCTTTGCTCATTATCAAAACACGAGGGTACACCCAATGTGGTATTAGAGGCAATGGCGAGTGGTGTGGCTATTGCAGCACTAAATTATCCGGGCATAAAGATTTTGATTGAAAACGAGCAATGTGGTTTGGTGGAAGAGCATGTCGAAAATTTGTGCAGCGCAATCATTAATAATTCGCAGGTAGTTACCTATGAAAAGATTACTGAAAATGCAAAGCAAAAAATTTCAAATGAATATAGTATCGTTAATCTCGTAAAGAGATTTGAAAAAATAATAGATAAGATGTAAACAATCAGCAATTAATTGTGCTGTAAATGTAAATACAAACTATAACCCATCAATATATAAATACCCACTAACAATTTTGAATTCAATACTAAAGTATAAGCCTTCTACCTTAATAATATTTCATATTATTCTTGGGTTGCTAACTGCTTTTACTAAAATACCGGTAATACTTTTTGCTTATGTGTTAATATTTCTTTGCATCAAAGAAATTTACAGGTTTGGCAGCAAGGCAGGCACCTTTCATCTTTTCCTGGCGTATTATATGTGCTATGAACTGCTTGGCCGCATGGTTGAATCAGCTCCTTTTATTCCTTATGAATCTGGCAAATATTTATTTATATTCTTTTTTATTTTGCAGGCAATCTCATTCGACATGGTATCACGTAAACCTGTTGCCGAAATTGGCTGGCTGCTGGTAATGCTAATATTGCCCTCGCTGGTATTTATGGATTTTGATGACAATTTTTCTGAAGGCATCGTCTTTAATTTTTTTGGCTTTATAGCCCTCATTCTTTCCATCTTTTATTTTAACGGCAGGCGGATGTCAATTGAAGAAGATATAAAGAAAATTTTTTTATGCATTCTTTACCCGGCCATAAGCATATTGGTTTTCATTACAATTAAAACGCCGGATTTAAGCCAACTTGAATTTAATTTAGGTGCTAATACTGACACTACAGGTGGATTTGGCTCCAACCAGGTTTCAACTATTTTAGGTATTGCATTTTTGGTGGCATGCTTATACTTTAACCTTTTCGGATCAATCGCAAATTTAAAAATCGGAAAATTTTCTGATACTGTTATCCTGATATTTTATTCACTGGTGAGGGGGTTGCTTACTTTTTCCCGGGGTGGTATTTTGGGAGGTTTTATTCCACTTATTGTACTTATTTTCAGGCCAGGCATAATGAAGGGGGGATACGAAGCTGCCAGGAATAAATTTAATTTTTCTAAAATACTAGTAGTGTTGATCTTGTTTACCATTGCAATAATTATTGTAAACGAGATTACCGACAATAGCCTTTATTTAAGATTTAGCGGCGAAACTGAAGGCACCTTGGCCGGGTCAAAAACGAAAGATCTTAACCAGTTAACTACAGGCAGGCTAAATATTTTTGAGGCAGATGTTGAAGTGTTTAAAATGTTCCCGGTATTTGGCGCCGGCTTAGGAAAGTCAACCGGGATTAGGAGACAAACTGGCCTTGAAGAAGGGTTAACGCATGTGGAGTCTGGAAGGATATTGGCCGAGCATGGTTTTTTTGGCATCCTCATTTTAGTGGTACTGTTTTTTTTCCCTATCATTCGCACAATCAATACAGGCAACCCGCTGTTTAAATATTTAGTGGGTACATTTTTCTTCCTGGCAGTTTTCACTTCGTTTCATGCGGCCATGCGATTATTGGTAGTGCCATATTTTTTCGGGCTGGCTACTGCAATTTTTTATTCAGTTTTGCCAGGCGAAGCAGATAAGAAATAATTACTTAATGCTATAATTCATTGATGTATTGTGGCTTTATTTTTGCATAAAGTTGACTCGTTATTGTAAGAGATATTTTTTGTTGCAACAGCCGGAAATCCCTGTTCAACATCGTTGTAAATATGATTTTGTCATTTATTCTTTTTGATAAAAGGAATAAATGATCTCCCTTGTACGTCATACCTATTTGGAACATTTTCTGCGTAACAGGAAGTGAAATGCGAAAAGTGAAATACTGAAAAAGTGAAATGTGAAAAGTGAAATGTATTATAACGCTTTATATCAACACGCAGTGGCATTGTGCATCGGCAAAAAAATATTTAATTAATTGTTTGCTGACAACATAATTTTAGAACGAAAAAATAAATGCTTAAACAGATAACATTCCTAAAAGGGATAATAATTGTAAATTTAAAAACGCAATTAAAGTTCCCCATAGGTATTACGTACAAGAGGGCGATGCAACGATGTTGACCATTGCAATAAAGCCCGGACAAAAAACTAAATTGCCAAATCCCCACCCCATTCCGCTTACACGGTATTATTCTGAAAACTACATTGCTTCTCTGCATGAAAAAAACTTATTTAATTTTTGACCATCAATGATGATCAGATAAAAAATATTTGTATGCAAGAAAAATATAAAATTCTTTTCCTGGGAGAAACTTATCGTGCCGACGCCATTACCTGGATGAATGGGTTACAAGAATTTGGCCCTTTTGAAATGCATACCTGGCAATTAACGCAGGGAGGCACCGGCATAAAAAAAATAAAGCGGGCATTTGAATTTATATTCCGCCTTAAAGAATTAAAAAAACAAATTCAACGCTTAAAACCTGACTTAATTATAGCCGAAAGGGTAACGAGTTATGGATTTATTGGTACCCTGTTTCATAAGTATGCACCGGTTGCAATTGCTCAGCAAGGTATTACTGATATTTATCCCCCCAATTCCATCTCTGTACCATTAAAGGAAAAAATGCAGCAATATGCATTTAAATATGCAAGCCTTATACATGCCTGGGGCGAAATAATGACGCCCAGTATGTTGGTAAAAGGTACAGACCCAAATAAAATAATGGTGCTGGCCAAAGGAATTGACTTACGAAAATATACATTTACTCCTGAGGCAAAAGATGAAAAGATAAGGGCAATTGTTACCCGTAGCCTGGCCGACGATTACAGGCACGAAACAATATTAAAAGCATTTGAGATTTTAAAGCAGCAACAGCTACCCTTTGAATTAATTATTATTGGTGATGGTCCGTTAAAAGAACAATTGATAAAATCTGCAGCCGATAAAAATATCGGGGAAGAAGTAATTTTTGCCGGCCGTATCCCGAATACTGAATTGCCCGGATATTTATCTGCCAGTGACCTGTATATTTCTATGCCTTGCACTGAGGGTGTATCTTCGTCTTTATTTGAGGCTATGTCTGCCGGTTGTTATCCGATAGTAAGCGACCTGCCTGGTAACAGGGCATGGATTACTGATAAAATAAATGGCCGTTTGATACCTGTTGATGATGCGGAAGAATTAGCAGATGCTATCAAATGGTATGCAGGGAACAGAAACGAATTACAAAACACACTCTATAAAAACAGGCAAACAATCGAACTTAAAGCATCTTACGAAAGCAATATGAAAACTATCTCCAACAAGTACCTGGCCATCATTAAAAATTTTCGCACTTGTGCGGAATAGCCGGTGTTTTGCACTTTAATGCAAAACCCGTAGAAAATATCAGACTTACCCAAATGCGGGATATCCTGCAGCACAGAGGGCCGGATGATAAAGGTTTATGGATTGATAACAACGTTGGGCTTGCCCACCGCCGGTTATCAATTATTGACCTAAGCCATGCCGGGCACCAGCCATTCTTTTCGCAGGATGAAAATCTTGTGATGATTTACAATGGCGAGATATATAATTATGCAGAACTTAAAAAAGAACTGCAGGCAAATGGCTATACTTTTACAACTAACAGTGATACTGAAGTGCTGCTGGCAATTTATCAATGGGGAGGTGCCAGGGGCCTGGATAAATTAAATGGTATGTTTGCCCTGGCCATTTGGGACCGGCAAAAGCAGCAATTATTTGTAGCACGTGACAGGGTAGGGGTAAAGCCTTTGTACTATACCTTTAACCAGGAAGGATTTTATTTTGCATCTGAACCAAAAGCCTTAATCAAATATGGTATTGATGCTTCATTAAACGAGGCAGGTTTTGATGAGCTACTGGCGTTTCGTTTTATAGCCGGTGAAAACACCATTTTTAAGCATATCAAAAAGCTTTTGCCCGGGCATTGTGCAACTGTAAATAATAATGGTGAAATGACGGTTAGCCGCTGGTGGCACCTGGGTGAAAAAATAAAGAACCATACTCCTATACATCAACCCTTTGAATGGTTTGCCGAAACTTTTACCAGCTCAGTTAAATACCGGATGGTAAGCGATGTAAAAGTAGGGGTGCTTTTAAGTGCAGGATTGGATAGCACCTCGGTGGCAAGGGTATTAAAAAACTGCGATTTCAACAATATAGAAACATTCAATGTAGCCTTTAAAAATAAAACGCATGATGAATCGCTGATAGCAGCGGACTTTTGCGATGAGTTGCAATATACATTCAATAAAATATTTGTAGAAAAAGATGACCTCGCCAGCTACGTGGAAGATGCCAGCTATTTTCATGATGAGCCACTGGTACATTTGAATGACCCCCATATTTTAGCCATTTCAAAATTAGCCAAAAGTAAAGTAAGTGTATTGCTTTCAGGAGAGGGCGCAGATGAATTTTTAGGAGGGTATTTAAGGTACAAATCATTTGAACATCCTGCTTTGTGGCCGTGGGTAAACCAGGCGCTTAAAATAATGAAGCCGGCGAAAAATTCACGGTTTCAGAAATTACAATCTTATTTAAATATTGGCAATATTGATATGATGCAGTTGATGAATGCCAGTAATGTTTTTATACAGGAATGGGTGGAGAAGTACAAACTATTTGGAATGAATTTTTTTCCTGAATACCGGCTGAAGATTTTACAGGAGGCAAAGGAAATTTACCCGGGTAACCCCATCCGGCAGTTATTGTACCTGGATCAGCATACTTATTTACAATCGTTAAACGATAGGAATGACCGGGCTACAATGGGTGCATCTATTGAGTGCCGTGAACCTTTTATGGATTACCGGTTAATGGAAGGTATTGGTACATTAAAGAATGATTTTCTTTTTAAAGGCAAAAAAAATAAATATTTATTGATAAACTCTATCGGTAAAAGTTTGCCTGACTATATCCGGAATTTTAAAAAAATGGGATTCAGTGTGCCGTGGGCAGCATATATTAAAGAGGAAGAATATTTTCAACATCATCTCTTTAACCTGGAAAAAAGCGACATTTTTAAAACCGGTATTTTTAATAAAATTGATATTAAAAAAGTAAGGGATGAATTTATGAACCATAATCTTCACCAGCCATTAATTATTCAATTGGTGTTTATAAGTATATGGTACGATAATTATTTTAAACGGATACTTAACTGATGATTTATACTTCGCAAAGAATAAAAATGTGAATGAATTTTTGTCCGGGCTGTGAAGCAATGAGCAGCATCGTTGTGTCACTCACTTGTCCCGCATACCATTGGGGATCTTTAATGGTGTTATAGGTAAAACAATTTTTACCCCTATAGGGGCAGTGGGTATAGTAATTAAATGGTAGGCAAAGTTCCACATTGGTATTTAGTACAAGAGTGCGACGCAACGATGTTTATTTGAAATACTTCTGTCAGGCCAACAATATGTATTATCATTTGATAAAGTACGAATGAGCTTTGTTAAGTGATGTATATTACCTCGGAAAATTAATTGCAATTTTTTATAGTTTAAAATAAAGCCGCTGCCAACACTGGCAGTTTTTTATTAAATGAAACATTTTCTTTTTCAATGTTGGTATTTTACCTGCCGGTATGTGCTGGTTTTTTTGCCTGATAAATTATTTTTTCAATTCACAAGCTGGGTAACCCATGTGCGGCTTGGGTTTAAATTTTCCTTTTTAAACCTGGCTAATCCACAAACTTTTAATGAAAAATTAAATTACTTTAAATCGCTACCGCTTAATGAAAAGCATACAATGCTTGCGGATAAAGTATTGGTGAGGGATTATATAAATAAAACGATTGGCGAAGAATACCTTGTTCCTGCGCTGGGTGTTTATTCAACTGCTGAGGAAATAAATTGGGATGAACTACCTGCAAGTTTTATTTTAAAAACAAATCATGGCTCCGGGTGGAACCTAATATGCAGGGATAAATTAACTTTTGATAAAGAGAGGGCTATCAAACTTTTTAAGCGTTGGCTTAAGTACAATGCTTATTATTTATCAAGGGAAAAACAATATAAAAATATTAAGCCGCTTATACTTTGCGAACAATTGTTGGAATATGAAATTTATGATTTTAAATTCTTTTGTTTTAAGGGAAAACCAATATTTGTACAAATTGATATAGACAGGTTTTCGAACCATAAGCGGATTTTTTTTGATATGCAATGGCAAAAACTGCCTTTCAGCATCCGGTACGAAATATCTGATAAAACGATTGATGCCCCTGATCAGTTAGAAGAGATGATAGCTGTAGCTACTAAACTTTCCAGCGATCTTGATTTTTGCCGGGTAGATTTGTACATCCATCATAACCAGGTATATTTTGGTGAAATTACCCTTATACCCGGTGGTGGTAATGAGCCATTTAATCCGCAGGAATTTGATAAGGAAATTGGTAAGTATTTTAAGATCGGTAAATGAGAATTTTAATCTTCTATCAATATTTTGGTACGCCTAAAGGGGGGTGGAGTACCCGTATGTATGAGTTTCCGAAACAATGGATTGCTGACGGCCATCAGGTAACTGTTGTTACAAGCCCGTATGACAAATCGGATATTAAGGCTACTAAATTTATTGACACGCAAGTAATTGATGGGATCGAGGTTATTATAGTTAATATCAAACAATCTAACAAGCATTCATTAATCTACCGGGCTTTTACCTTTTTGTTATTTTCACTTATTTCTATTTACTACTCTTTAACGAGGGGGTATGATGTCATCATTTGTAGCTCCGGCCCCATCACTATTGGGTTACCTGGGCTTTTTGCTAAAATCTTCAGGCCCCGGAAAAAATTTGTTTTTGAAGTAAGGGACCTTTGGCCGGATGGAGCTATCCAGTTGGGATTGATAAAAAGTAAAAAGTTACAGAAGGTTGCTTACTACTTTGAAAAGCTTTGTTACAATAAAGCAGATTTAATTGTTACCTGCTCAAAAGGAATGACAGATTCGATAAAAGCCCGGTTTCAAAAAACCAATTTGTTAACAATACCCAATGCATGTGATTACAATTTTTTCCAGGAAAGGGACACGGAATTTAAACTTCCGGAATGGGCTACGGGTAAAAAAATTTTTGTTTATACCGGCTCTTTGGGATTAATGGACAATTGTATTCAGATAATAAAAGGGATAGAATTAACTGAGCATCCCGATTTGATTTTTGTGTTTATTGGAGAAGGTAAAGAAAGGCCTGAACTTGAAAATTATGTGCTGCAAAACAACATTCCCAACATCCATTTTATTGGGTTGATCCCAAAAACAGCAGTTAGGTCGTGGTTGAAAAATGCTTATGCTGCATTTGTAACTTTTAAAAATATTCCAGTATTGCAAACCAGCTCACCCAATAAAATGTTTGATGCTTTTGCAGCGGGTGTTCCTGTTATCCAATCTACAAGTGGATGGGTAAAGGAACTATTACAAAATGAAAATTGTGGTTTATCAGTTGATCCTGATGTGCCACTTGAGATGTCAGAAGCTATAAGTAAAATGGCCAATGATGCTGATAGTAGAAATAAAATGTCTGATGCTGCTAAGCGGCTGGCAAAAACAGATTTTAATAGAAAGCTGCTTGCAGAAAAATATCTTAATGCGTTGGAAACAATTAACGGCAGGTAATTTTTAGTAAGGTGCAATCATTTATTGTAACGATGATAATTAATAATTTTAATTTTTTTTGCCTGGTTCTGTAGTACTATAATTAATAGAAGTGCATCTTGCTACAATTTGAAAAAATGGGTATATGAGTCAATTTAATTATTTAAGAAAAGATGTGACAAGATTGTTGGGCAAAAATAAATGGAGAATATTAGTTGTATTTTTTTCAAGAGTTTTTGTTGGTATTTTTTGGTATAGAATTGATAGGGGTTTGTACTTATTGATAGGAAATAAATACAAGTTTATCAGAATAATATTAAGTCCCTTCTTTTACCTCGTGCAGTCATATTCTAATTTAGATTTACATTACGAATCAGATATAGGGCCAGGAATAAAAATCTTACACAGTTCTGTTGGGATCGTTATTTCCGGAATGGCTAAAATTGGAAAAAATTTAACCCTGACAGGAGGAAATGTTATTGGTAAGACTGAGCGGGGAGAATTTATTATAGGAGATAATTGTTTCCTTGGAGCCAATGCGTGTATTATAGGTCCGGTAAAATTGGGCAACAATATTAAAATTGGGGCATGTGCATGCGTGGTAAAAAATTTTCTGGAAGATGGTTTAGTTTTAGTAGGTGTGCCTGCAAAGCCAATTGTTCATTCTGATGTAAAAATGTAAAATAAAGCTGTTTTGTTTAAATATATATTGGTTGCATTAAAGCATTTCACTTCATGAAAATTCTTTTAACAGGTGCATGCGGATTTCTTGGTAAGGCCATGCAGGAGCAATGGGGAAATTCTCTTAAAGTCATTACTTTATGCAGGGATAAAAATGCAAAGTTGGTTTATGATCTTGCCACCCAGATTCCTGAAATACCTTCGATCGATGTAGTGGTGCATGCTGCAGGTAAAGCACACATTATACCAAAAAATAAGGAAGAACGAAAAGATTTTTTTGCAGTAAATGTGCAGGGCACAAGTAATTTATTGTCAGCTTTGGAGCATAATCCGACCCTTAAAAAGTTTGTTTTTATAAGTAGTGTGGCTGTATATGGTTTGCGTGAGGGAACAAATATTGCTGAGGATGCGCCATTACTTGCAACTGATGCATATGGCAAAAGCAAGATTGATGCAGAAAAGTTGGTTTCCGGGTGGTGTGCAGAAAGAAATATAGATTATTATATTTTACGGCTTCCCCTGATAGCAGGTAAAAACTCGCCAGGTAACCTGGGTGCCATGGCCAAAGGGATTAAAAATAACCGCTACTTAAGCATAGGTAGGGCAGTAGCAAAGAAGTCAATGGTGCTGGCAAAGGATGTGGCTGATTTAATTGCTCATTTAGAAGGCCCTTCCGGAATTTACAATCTTACTGATGGTTACCACCCTTCTTTTAGTGAATTGGAAAAAAAGATTGCATCTTATTATAATAAAAATTTGCCTTTCTCCCTTCCCATGTTGTTTGCAAAAATTATTGGATACACCGGTGACCTGGTTGGGAATATATCCCCTGTTAATAGTAATAAGATTAAGAAAATTGCAAGTACACTCACATTTGATGATAGCAGGGCACGAAGGATGCTGAAGTGGTTTCCAAATACAGTGTTGGAATCATGGAAAATTGACTAAATGAATTGATGCATGAGAATTTTTACAGTATATTTTTTACCACTTATTATTTTAATAGTTGCCGAACTATTATATTTTAGAATAGCCGTTCGGTTTAATATTATTGACAAGCCAAATGAACGGAGTTCCCATTCTATACCAACCATAAGAGGTGGGGGTATAATTTTTTTGTTGTCAATTATAATGTTTTATCTGGCAGCGGGTTTTCACTATCCCTTCTTTTTAGCTGCTGTATTATTATCAGGCATATTAAGCTTCATTGATGATATTCGGCCATTGCCAAATATGCTAAAGTTTATTACACATGGATTGTCTGTAATATTGTTGTTGCAGCAATGTGATATTTTAAAAACAATCCATCCGCTATATTTATTAACAATTGGAATTTTGATAATAGGGGTTATCAACGCCTATAATTTTATGGATGGTATCAATGGGATAACCGGATTGTATAGTATGGCAGTTGTTTTACCCTTATTTATTACAGAACAAAATGATACCTTAAAGCAGCTCGAATTGTTGAGTTTGATGGCACTATTAGTATTCAATTTTTTTAATGCCCGTACCAAAGCACTTTGTTTTGCAGGTGATGTAGGAAGTATAGCACTTGCTATTTTAATGGTATATCTTATAATGATGCGAATTATAGAGACACATAATTATTTGTATATTGGTTTATTGCTTGTTTATGGAATTGATTCAGCATTTACAATAATGCAACGTTTCGTTCAGAAGGAGAATATATTTAAACCACACCGCAAACACTTGTATCAATATCTAAGCAATGAAAAAAAAATACCTCAAATGTTGGTAAGTATTAGTTATGCAATACTTCAATTTATAATAAGTATGGGCATTGTTTTCAATTTGTTGAACCATGTTTATGTATCTATCATTTCCCTGCTACTTGTTATTTTTTATTGGTATTTAAAAATCCCATCTCTTCAATCAAGTAAAAAAAGTTAAACAGCGCAAGTATAACTTACCTCACTTTTTGTATATATTTTTCTACATTTTATTCCCCTTAAATCCCCAAATTTAACCTGTATTGAAGCCCTCCATTTTACTTATTTAATTTTTTATTCTCATTTCACTTTAAATCACTAATTCAGTAAAATTCTAAAGTTCCAACTTCCCATTTAGTTTTTTAATTTTCAGTATTTATTTTTGAAGGAGTTGTGTATTTAACCCCTATTACAATACGAAAGTTAAAAAACACACACATTTCTAATCGAGTGATATGCATTCATTATAAATATTATGAGTTTTAAATATTTTATAATATATAAAACAAAATTTCCTTTATTATAAATAAGTGCACTAAATCATTTTAGTAAATAAAATTGAGGTAAATAGCATATTTTTGCAAAAATTTTATTTAAAAAAGCACTGTTTATATAATAATTACTTTGATATGCGTTTTATTCTGGTAACTAAAATTGGTTATTATATATAAATAAGTTGATTAAGGATAGTCAGGTATAAAAGATATTTTAAAGAACTTTTGGTATGATTAATGCTGAATCCAATCTATAACGGTTAATTATTTATTTAGAAATTTTAAACCCATAAACCCCTCTATGCATAAAAGATTTTTAAAGAACTTTGCCCCAAGATGGATTATATTTTGCTTTGATATAGTATTAATTTCAATTTCTTTTCTTTTATCGTTTTTGCTAGTTGAACATTTTTCTGTTGATCTTCCTGATTTAATAGACATCATTCCTGGTTTAATTATTAATCTTGTTTTAGGGGTAATTTGCATAGTCGTTTTTGCTATATACAAGGGAATTATCAGGTATTCCGAGATTAAGGATATTGTTCGCATTATAAAATTCGCTTTTTTGCAATTTGCTTTTTGGGTAGCTATATTCATGACTGACCCCTCGAATATTTTGAAAAATCAAGTATCACTTCCCTTATTACTTATCAATCTTTTTGTAGTTATTTTCTTACTGGTAATCTTCAGGTTAGCGGTAAAGGAAATATATTTTAGAGCTCAATCTAAACCCAATGCTTTAAATCGTACCCTCATATTTGGGGCTGGAATGATGGGGCAGATTACAAAAAAAGTATTGGAGCAAGACGCTAAAATAAATACTACACTTGTAGGTTTTATAGATGATAGTCCATATAAGATTGGTAAAAAAATAGAAGGCCTTCCGATTTATAATGCCTCTGGTATTCAATTAGTGAAAATTTTAAAGGAAAAGCGAATTACTCAACTATATATAGCGATTGACAAATTATCTGTTGAAAGAAAAATTGCATTAACTGATTTATGTGCACCATTCAAGGTGAAAATTAATGTAGTGCCTCATGCGAATGAATGGTCTGGTGGATTATTTCAAAAGAAGCAGGTAAAGGAAATGAATATAGAGGAGTTATTGCAACGAGATGAAATATTATTGCCCAATGATCTATCTAATAGTAATTATAAAAACGCCACAGTTTTAGTTACAGGGGCGGCAGGCTCAATAGGTAGTGAGATATGCCGTCAGTTGATATCGCATAATGTAAAAAAATTAATTTTATTAGACCAGGCTGAATCAGGTTTATTTGATCTTGAATATGAATTGAGACAAAAGGGGATGGTGCAGGATATGCAGGTAGAAGTTGCCTCTGCACGTGATTATCATAGAATCAATAAAATTTTTGCTGATTTTCAACCTGAAATTGTATTTCATGTTGCAGCATACAAACATGTTCCATTGATGGAATCTTTTGCTAGTGAAGCTGTATTAACTAATATTTTTGGAACAAGGGTAGTAGCTGATTTGTCTTTGAAGCACAAAGTAAAGAAATTCGTATTTGTTTCTACAGATAAGGCGGTAAATCCGACAAATGTAATGGGAGCAACCAAACGTGTTTCCGAAATTTATATTCAATCATTAAATGATAAAAAGAATTCGTCAACCGATTTCATTACCACCAGATTTGGAAATGTTCTTGGTTCTGCAGGATCTGTTGTTGCCACTTTTAAAAAACAAATTGCTGAGGGAGGACCGGTAACGTTAACTCATCCTGAAATTACCCGTTATTTCATGACTATTCCTGAAGCAGCCAAATTAGTACTTGAGGCTGGTAAAATTGGGAAATCAGGGGATATTTTACTTTTTGATATGGGGCAACCTGTAAAAATACTGGATCTGGCAAACCGAATGATACAGCTTGCCGGGCTTATTCCAGGAAAGGATATAGACATAAAATATACTGAATTAAGGCCAGGGGAAAAAATGTACGAAGAGCTATTTAAGGATTCCGAAAAGTTTGCGGCAACTGTACACCCTAAAATTTTAAGGGCAAAAAAATCAAGCGACTTAAATCCTCATTTTTACGCACTTTTAAATGAATTGGAAGAAGCTGCCAGTGCTCATAATAATGACTTGGTTACACCTATTTTAAAAAATATGCTCCCTGAATTTAACCATTCTCCAAATAGGATAAAGAAAGCTGCTAACATTGATGTTGCTGAGAATATGGCTCTTTAATCTAAACGCTAACTTCTTTAATTTCCCTTTGTATTTTCTTTTCTGAATGTATAAATTCTTCAAATTATATTATTTCCATTTTATAATTTGGAATGTCATCATTAGTTCTAATCCGTTATTCCTTTCTTTCAAATTTTTAAAAGAATCCTTTTCTTTTCCTCACTTCCCTGAGTTTCTTTTTTGTTCTTGAGTAAATTAATCCCCTTTTTTCTTTTCTATTTCTAATCCCAATTATTTTGCAATTCGTTTAAATTATTTTTTCTATTCAATTTTTGATCATTGATTTGATTTATACCCTCTGGTAATTGCGTCTAACTCAATCGTTGTTATTTCTTTTAATTGGTATGTTTTGTTGTCAAAGCATACAATAAATTTTCATTGAGATAACTTTACAATTTCATGATTTTTTGTAGAATATTTTCTAGTGCTGTTTTTTTTGTGTGTTTTATGGCTTTTAATGAAATAAATTATAATATATGTACGTTATTAATTGGTAAGAAAAGCTAATATCTTTTATACTGATACCCTGATAAACCAAACCGATTACTATGAAACCTACTTTTACCCTTCAACAGAATGCCTCTTATTTTATTAAAAAAAAGGTTTTTATTTTTATTCCTATACTTTTTTTTACAACTTCTTCACAGATATTATTTGCAGGAAATAATAAATCAGGTACTTATGAAAAAACGAACTCTGCTACTGCAAATAAATTACCTTCTCAGTATCATACACCACTAACTGGTACAGAAAGTTTGCGGACCAATCTTTATTTGCTAAATGTCAGTAACAACACTACAATACTGGCTGATGGTGTCCTAACGGAATATAATGATTTATACCATGACGGCGTAATGCTGGAAGATGCGTATAAGTTTACGAATTTTACAGAAAATCTGGGGATGCTTAGATATGGGGCAACACTTTCTGTAGAGCGTCGTCCGATTATTGTTTCTGCAGATACTGTTTTTTTTAAATTATGGAAAACTACCCAACGCAATTATCAACTGGAGTTTGTTGCTACAAATCTTTATCAAACAGGCAGGCTCGCTGTATTACAGGACAGTTATCTAAATACAAACACACCGCTTTCTCTTGTTGGGGTTACTAAAGTTAATTTCTCTGTTAATTCGAATCCAGGTTCATCAAATGTAAACCGGTTTAGGATTATTTATAGTTCATCCATTACCCCCACAATACTTCCTGTAGCATTTGCTTCTGTTATGGGATATCAGGCAAACAAAAAAATAACAATTGATTGGAAAGTAGAAAATGAAATGAATGTAAATGGGTATGAAGTGCAGAAATCTGTTAATGGAAAAGATTTCAAAGTGGTGTTTGTTTTAACCGGAAAAAATGCACCAGGTGGAAGAAGTGATTATAGCGCTGTTGACGAAATGCCCGTAAACGGTAACAATTTTTACAGAATAAAAAGTATGGAAAAGGATGGCTCATATAAATTAAGCCAGGTAGTAAAAGTTACCATTGGAAATCCGGGTAAAGGTGCAATTACAATATATCCCAATCCCGTTAAAGATAATATGATCAATTTGCAACTTACAAACCAGCAAACTGGTATGTATGAAATAAGGTTGTTTAATACAAACGGTAATTTGGTTTATACTAAAAGGTTACCAGTTACAAGTGGTAATATTTCACAAACACTTTCGGTTAACAATAAATTTAATGCAGGTGTTTACCAATTAAAAATTATAAAACCTGATAACACCATCGAAATTCAAAAAATAATTTTTCAACAATAAACACATTTTTAAAATTTAATACAACCCTTGACTATACAACTAAGCTTTTTTGTGAAAAAGCTTACCTCTGAAGCACAAAAAAATCCCCCGGTGTAATACTGGGGGATTAGTTTTTTTAAAGGTTATCTACTTAATAATCTCTATTATAACCACCGCTGCCACCGCTTCTGTTGCCACCACCGCCGTAGCCGCCACTGCTTCCACCACTTCTGCCACCGCCACCACCGTAGCCGCCACTTCCACCACTCTTTTTGTAGCCACCGCCGCCGCCACTTCCACCACCAAAGCTGCGTTTTTTAAATCCACCACCACCTGCTGCACCATCCTGGCGGGGTTGAGATTCGTTAACGATTAATTTACGGCCTTGTACTTCGCTTTCGTTAAGGCTGGCGATTGCAGTTTTTGCTGCTTCATCATCTTCCATTTCTACGAAACCAAAGCCTTTGCTACGGCCGTTCATTTTGTCTTTCAATATTTTAGCACTTGATACAGTACCATACTGAGTAAAGAGATTGCTTAAATCATCGTCAGTCATTGTCCAACTTAGATTTCCTACGTAAATGTTCATTGTAAAAACTTTTTAAAATTAATAAAAACCATAATGACTTAGTTGGTACAATGAACTGAAAACGGACATCTAAAAAGAGTTCAATCAGCTAACGACGAAATACTAAAACCATTAAAGCATTGCTTCACAAATGTAGTATTTTATTTAAAAAAACAAAGTCTTTTCATTAAAATATCATAATACATGGTTTTCCATAACTATACATAAATTAATTCTATTACCTGCTAGTCTATAAGGTCACCTGCAATTCTATTTCTCCTCTTACTTTGCAAAGGGCAAAAAAAATCCGCCCTAAATTGCAGGGCGGATCATTAAAAGATTTTATAAGAAAGTTCTACTCTGCAACTACTTCAAACTCAACTTCACATTCGTTACCGTTTCCAAAGTCAATTTTTGCTTTAAAGCTACCTAATTCTTTAACGTCATCTATAATAGTGATTCTCCTGCGGTCAATTTCGTACCCTTTTTGTTCTTTAATTGCACGTGCAATCTGAACTGAAGTTACACTACCAAAGATTTTACCACTGGTACCAGTTTTGGCGCCAATTTTTAACGGGGAGCTTGTTAAAGTAGCAATTACAATATTAAGTTCAGCTAATAGTTTAGCTTCTTTTTTAGCTTGTTGCTTTACTTTTTCTTCCCGCTGTTTCAGGTTGCCGGGGCTAGCCTCAATGGCCAGCTTGGAAGGAATTAAAAAATTACGGCCATAGCCATTTTTTACTGTAACTAACTCATTGGCTCCGCCAAGGTTGTTTACATCCTGTATTAATATTACCTGCATAATGTTGCATTTTTACCCAATCTCCAAATCTGATTTTCTCAGTCCGGGACTTTCATACCAACAAAGGAATTAGGGTGGTGAAAAATTATTTTAATAAATCGGTAACGTAAGGTAAAATAGCCATTTGACGGGCCTTTTTAACTGCATCACCTACTTTACGCTGAAACTTTAAAGAGTTTCCTGTAAGGCGGCGGGGCAACAATTTGCCTTGCTCATTCAGGAACTTTTTCAAAAAATCTGCATCCTTATAATCAATATAATGGATACCCATTTTCTTAAAGCGGCAATATTTTTTTGGACGCTTTTCAGCTTTAATCGCTGTGAGATATTTGATCTCGTTTGGTTTTGCCATGATTATGCCTCCGCTTTTTCGTTAGGTGTAAATTTACCGCCACTTCTCTTTTTGTTGTTGTAATCGACGGCGTATTTATCGAGTACAGTATACATGTGACGCATCACTGATTCGTCACGTAAAAGTTGAGTTTTCAACTTTTCATTGAAGCTGGTTGGCGCTTTATATTCCATTACCCAATAAAGACCAGTAGTCTTTTTGGCAATAGGATAGGCCAGTGATTTTAGTCCCCAGGGATTGGTGTGCAATACTTCACCTTCGTTTTCTGTAACGATAGCGGCAAATTTGGTCTGAGCGGCTTTAAATTCCTCTTCAGACAGCACAGGGGTAAAAATCACCATCAATTCGTAGTTGTTCATTTCCCTGATTTTAGTTTAAAAAATTTGATTAATACCCGTAGCCATTTTGATTACGGGGCTGCAAAGGTAAGGGTTTAATGGATAATTTGTTAATTGATAATGGATAATATTTTTGGGTTCTATTTCACTACAAAAACACATATTACATTCCCGAATGTTTCCACATTTTGAAGCTGAAGACGAAATTAATTACCTGAATTTATTGTTTACAAGCAGGTGTTTTTCAATTAAACATCGTTGTGTCACTCCCTTGTACTGCATACCAATGGGGATCTTTACCTGCGTTTTGCAAAGAGCATCATATCCTCAAAAAGACCATTACATTAATTATAATGTGGGTAAAGCTCCTGCATGCAATCAGTACAAGAGTGCGACGCCTATGAAGCTTAATCAGGGAACTGTTGTCTGGCCCAAAAAAATTACGATAATATTTATTGACTTTTAAGTTCATTTAATTATTTCAATCTACCTGCACCCTAATTCCTTCGCTATGGCTTGTAAATTCAGGAGCGTACATGCACTGGATGGTTGTAATGCCGTTGCTGAAATTGCCGGGCAATGTAACAAACATGCTGTACTCAAACACATAAGTTCCCCGTGGTAGTGAGCCAAAGAAAAAATTGGTGCTGGCATCAAGGGTACTTTCGTAATAGCCCAAACCACCCTGGTATTTATAACCACTCAAAACATTTACCGGCTCCATACATGCTGCCCGCATGTCTTTCATGTGAACATACTCCATGTTGCGGTCGGCCTTAAGTTCTATCCTCACTTTTATTTTGTCACCAACCTTAAGATTTTTACCATCAGTAATGGCCTGTAGTTGCGGCCCTTTATCAGTATTTATTTCAATGAATAATTGCTTGGTGAGTTTTAACGGAGTGGCTGCGGTGGTTATTTTGTCAAGGTCTTCAAAATACTGCCAGTAAATGGCACCCCAAGCAGCCCTGCCTCCGCCAACAGGCGGAGAGTTTTTAAAGTCTGCTGAAGCCAGCTTTACTGAAATATTTCCCATGGCAGGCTTTACATTTTCTCCATCAATTCTTTTTTTGAAATAGCCTGTTCCTGCTTCTGTTTTATCATCTGTGCTTTTGATAATGGTGTTGCCTAAATTGATTGCCACTTCTACCTCATCGTTTAATAAATACGGTTTTAAATCACCTCTTTGCTGAGTAGTGGAACTTATCAATAATGCGTAACAGGCTTCTGCCGTTGCCTTTGTTGTGCGCCAGTTTTGTGTTTGTTTTTGTTTCAGCAACCAGGTTTTTAAATCGATAATGGTGTTGGTATTTTTATCAATATCAGTAAATGCCTCTATCAATAAAGCCTGGCTTTCTATTGGTGCCTGGTGCCAGTAATAGCCGCCGGTTGTCCATTCTTTCCAATACATGCCCATTTCTTCAGTGGTGATGGAGTTTTCTTTTAATGACCGGATAATTGCTAATGGGGTTATTTTATCGCTGCCACGGTGCAATGCCAATGCGATCATGGCCTGCATATATTTACTATTGTTGAGCCAGTATTTTTTTGCCTGAGCGGTATAATAATTTACAGCCGTTTTAGCCGAAGGGGTGATGGCATAATCAGTAAAAAAACTACGCATGTATAAATATTGAATAGCCGTGTACCCCAGGTTATTATTTTTAAGGTTGCCCTTTTGTTTCAGCAAATTCTCATATTCCTCTTTAATCTTATTATCGAGGTAAGGGATTGCTTTATCAACGATGGATTTAATTTCCTGCGCCTGTTTGCCGGTAAGCGCAT
>JANMVB010000581.1:0-1710 GCA_031392305.1 Ferruginibacter sp. | reverse complement strand
GCTGTTTGCCGCAGAAAAATATTGCTGAATTATTTTGGCGAAGATTATGATACTTCGCAATGCACAAAAATGTGCGACAACTGCAATAGCCCCAAAGAATTGATAGAAGCAAAAACAGAAGCACAGCAGGCTTTAAAAATAATCAAAGGTTTGGATGAGCAGTTTACCATGGATTACCTGATGCATATTTTGCGGGGCAGGCCCAATCCCCAGGTTAAAATGTTTCGCCATGATGAACGTGATTTTTTTGGAATAGGAAAAGATAAGGATGAGCATTTCTGGAACTCCCTGATGCGCCAGATGATATTAGAAGGTTTTTTAAAAAAGGATATCGAAGAATACGGGGTATTAAAATTTACCAAGAAAGGGGAAGCCTATTTAAAAAAGCCGGTGTCTTTTAAAATCGTTCTCAATAATTTATTTGAAGGTGCAGATGCAGATGATGATGAAGGTACTGCTGCAGCAATAGCTGCAAGTGCCACAGATGAAAAACTACTGGAGATGCTGAAAGACCTGCGTAAAATAGTTGCCAAAGAAAAAAACCTTCCACCCTTTGTAATTTTTTTAGAAGGCAGCCTGGAAGATATGACCACTATGTACCCAACAACTATTGCCGAGTTGGAAAAATGCCAGGGAGTAAGTAAAGGCAAGGCCATTCGCTATGGCAAAAAATTCGTTGACATGATAGCGGCTTATGTTGAAGAAAATGGGATTGAGAAGCCGGATGATTTTGTAATGAAGGGAGTGGTAAACAGGAACAACAATAAGATATTCATTATTCAAAATGTAGATAAAAAAATTCCCCTTGAAACCATTGCAAAAACAAAGGACCTTAAAATTGATGAGCTGCTCGAAGAGATGGAAACCATTGTTGCCAGCGGCACTAAATTAAATTTAGACTATGCCATCAATGAGCTGGTAGATGAATATGAACAGGAGGAAATCATCGACTATTTTAAGGCCTGCGAAACCAGCAGCCTGCAGATAGCACAGGAAGAACTTGCAGACAGCGGCTTTAACTGGGAGCAGTTGAAAATAATGCGCATTAAGTTTTTAAGTGTGTATGGAAATTAGATTTTAAGTAAATATTCCAATTTATTAAACAGGCCTGTTTTATGAAAGGCCTGTTTAATTTTCTAATAACTTTTTTAGTCACCGACATTTGAATTTCAATTAAGCATCGTTGTGTCACTCCCTTGTACCGCATACCTATGTGGAACTTTACCTGCATAATAATTAACTAAAATCGTATAATCCCATCTAATGCTGCATTGGATATACATTCTACAGAACCCCCCTTTGGGGGCAGGGGGGCTGAAATAGTTTTGGAAAATTTTTAAATAAAAATAAACGATGGTATTCTACATTTGCAATTCATAAATATTTTACAATTATAAAAAAATAAACAAGAAAAATATGTCAGCAGTTAACGCTTATGCAGCACAAGGTGCAACTACCCCTTTAACACCTTTTAATTTTGAAAGAAGAGCAGTAGGGCCCGATGATGTAAAAATAGATATCATGTTTTGCGGGGTTTGTCATTCGGATATACACCAGGTACGCAACGAATGGGGTGGCTCTATTTATCCCATGGTACCCGGTCACGAAATTGTTGGCCGTATCACAGAAATTGGCAGCAATGTTACCACCTTTAAAATTGGTGAACTGGCAGGCATAGGATGTTTTGTTGACAGTTGCCGCACCTGCCCC
>JANMVB010000534.1:0-4325 GCA_031392305.1 Ferruginibacter sp. | reverse complement strand
AGCAGGTATTTTTTATGGAGTGGACGGCCAAACCCCGCCGCTCAAAATCAAAATATTTACATTGCTAAAATGACCAATCCCTGGACATTGGAAACACCAACAGCCATGCTAACTAAACCAGAACTTGGATGGGAAACAAATGGTGGACCGGTAAATGAAGCGCCACAAATTTTAAAAAATAATGCAGGAAAAGTTTTTCTTGTTTATTCTGCCAGTGGCTGCTGGACGGATGATTATGCCCTGGGCATGCTTACTTTAAATGATGGCGGTAACCCATTGGTGCCTGCGGATTGGGTAAAAAAACAACAACCGGTATTTACTAAAAATACTACAGGCAATGCTTATGGCCCTGGCCATAACGCCTTTTTTAAATCACCTGATGGCACAGAAGATTGGTTAATGTATCATGCCAATAGCAGCAGTGGACAAGGTTGCGGCGCAAACAGGAACGTGCGTATTCAGAAATTTACCTGGAACACGGATGGCACACCAAATTTTGGTGCGCCGGTAACAACTGGCGTTGCCATTAATGTGCCGGCAGGGGAGTAATACAAGGGCAATGATTTAAACAATTACAATTAATATCATGATTCAAATGCAAAATATTGCCGCAATAAAAGTAACGGATACTTTCAGGAATATTTTCGGCTCCACGGAAACGCTAGTGGTTCGTTCGCCGGGCAGGGTGAATATTATCGGCGAGCATTTAGATTATAACGATGGCTTTGTATTGCCTGCTGCTATTGATAAAGCCATTTATGTTGCCATTGCAAAACGTAATGATGATACTATTCATTTGTATGCTGCGGATTTTAAAGAAAGTATAGAAGTGCAGATAGCAGCTATCAAACCAACCAACGATTGGGCGACCTATATGCTTGGTGTGGTTGACCAGTTAATTAAAAGAGGTCACCATATCACTGGTTTTAATTTGGCGCTGGATGGTGATGTACCTCTTGGTGCCGGTCTTTCTTCCTCTGCTGCGGTGGAGTGTGCTACAGTATTTGCATTGAACGAATTGTTTGAACTGGGTATTGAGCGTATGGAAATGGTACGGATTGCACAAAAAGCAGAACAGACTTTTTCGGGTGTTATGTGCGGCATCATGGACATGTTTGCCAGTATGTTTGGGAAAAAAGGGCAGGTGATAAAATTGGATTGCCGCAGTTTAGAATATGAGTATAAACCCTTCAAACTGGATGGTTATAAAATTGTGCTTTTTAATACCAATGTAAAACATGCACTTTCTTCATCAGCTTATAATGAGCGCAGGCAACAATGTGAACAGGGCGTAGCGTGGGTTAAAGCACATCATCCTCATGTAAATAGTTTACGGGATGTTACCATGGAAATGCTACAGCAATATGTTGCTGCAAAAGATGCCGTTGTTTTTATGCGTTGCAAATATGTAGTGGAAGAAATAAAACGTTTATTGACCGGGTGTGATGATTTGGAAAGGGGCGATATAAATGGGTTAGGAAAAAAAATGTTTGCCACTCATGATGGCCTTAGTAAAATGTATGAAGTATCCTGTAAAGAATTGGACTGGCTGGTGGAAGCTGTAACAGAAAATAGTAATGTAGTGGGTGCAAGGATGATGGGTGGAGGATTTGGCGGCTGTACCATTAACCTTATAAAAGAGGAGGCAATTGACGAAATAGTGACAAAACTTTCAAGTGGCTACAAAAAAAATATGCGATTAGAATTATCAGCTTATATAGCTACCATCGAAAATGGAACGGCATTGTTTGGGTCACCTAACCCAAATGAGGATAATTTGAAGGAAGTGTGTGATGTTTCAAAAAGCTAGATAAATTAATTATGCCGGTGCTGCAACTTTGACGCTGCAATTTTAAGCAAGCATGCAAACAGTATTAACGGCTAAGCATGGGTTAATTCTTTTGTTTGGCATTACATGCCTTACCTGATTTGAACAATTGGAGGGTTGTTAACCAATTGTTTTAGAACCGGGTAATTTGTAAAGTGTCTGTTGTATTTACAACTTCTGATAAAGGGATTAAACTTACCACTTACAAGTTGTGTAGGAAAAGCACCCCAATGATAAATTGTACAAGAGTGCGACGCCAATGCAGCTTAATAGATATTCAAAACTATGGCTAATAAAATTTATAATTAAAATGACGAGAAATTTATTTTTTTATCTTGTATTATTTTCTTCCACTTTTGTAATTGATGCAACAGCACAGCAGTCAAAAACATTTACAAATCCGCTATTGCCTGCCGGTGCCGACCCATGGTGTATTTATAAAGATGGCTTTTATTACTACACCAATACAACCGGAAATAATATTACCATTTGGAAAACAAAAAGCATTGCAACCTTACGCACTGCACAAAAAAAAATAGTTTTTACACCTCCTAAAAAAGGCCCTTATTCAAAAGAAATCTGGGCGCCTGAAATTCACTGGCTGCAGGGTAAATGGTATATTTATTTTGCAGCTGATAGTGGCAATAATAGCAGCCATCGCTTATGGGTTTTAGAAAACAGTAATGCCGACCCAATGAAAGGAAAATGGAAAATGAAAGGCAAACTGGCAACACCCAATGATAAATGGAGCATTGATGGTTCAGTGTATGCGCATAAAAATAAACTGTATTTAATCTGGTCTGGCTGGGAAGGAGATACCAATTTTCAGCAAAATATTTATATCTGCACCATGAGCAACCCCTGGACAACAACAGGCGAACGGGTGAAAATTTCTATGCCCGAACTGCATTGGGAAACTCACGGCGATTTAGATAACCCCAACGATGTGCCGCATGTAAATGTGAATGAAGGGCCACAAATTTTAGCAAATAAAGACAAGCTGTTTTTAATTTATTCGGCCAGCGGTTGCTGGACGGAATTTTATGCTTTGGGTATGCTTACTGCAAATGCATGGAGCGATTTAATGGATACTTCGTCCTGGAAAAAATTTTCGCAACCTGTATTTAAAATGAGTGAGAGAAACAAAGTATATGCACCGGGTCATAATTCATTTTTTAAATCGCCGGATGGTAAAGAAGATTGGATATTGTACCATGCCAATAACCAGCCGGGAGAGGGCTGTGGTAATTTACGTTCGCCCCGTGCCCAAAAGTTTACGTGGAATAAAGATGGCACACCAAATTTCGGGGAGCCGGTACCTGCAGGAACTTTTTTAAAGATACCAGCAGTGAAAAAATAATAAACCGCTATTTTTATTTTGTGAT
The DNA here is from genome assembly GCA_031392305.1 of Ferruginibacter sp. Taxonomy (GTDB): domain Bacteria; phylum Bacteroidota; class Bacteroidia; order Chitinophagales; family Chitinophagaceae; genus Ferruginibacter. The sequence continues at coordinate 1,112 of JANMVB010000534.1, read as the reverse complement.
TTTTATCTACAGCTTGAATAGTAAACGAAATAAAAAGATGGGTAATGCCAGCTTTACTTTGTGTACAAACTTCAGATAATTTTCAGTTGATTTTATGGTACAATTTTTTTGTTTTTTTAATTTTAAAAATTAAAAGCCATGGCCAATTTTATCTTGTTAAAACATTCGCAAGACTTTTCAAATCAGGTATAAAATGGTTCGAGAATTGTACAATCCGGTTCAATTAAAACATAAAAGCCTGCTAAATAAGGCTTTTTTATGGCTTCATATACATCAATGATTCCAGTTCAAAGTAGCCGACGAAAACATTCGGTAAAATTTACGCCTTCACTTTTTATATTTCAGTATGAATTAGCATACAGATTTAATTCTATAGTTTTTTCCTGTTTCGATTTACCTCTTGTAAATTATTGATAACCTGTAAGTTTTTTAATTGCACGAATTTCTTTCGCAAAAAATTTTTAAAAATAATTTGACCCTGTTCCCAACAACGGAGAATAATTAACCGTACCAATAAGTGTACAACATCCCGGGACACAAATCATCTAATCATTATTTAAAAAAAACAAAATGCTTAAAACTAATATATTAAAATCTTTTGCAGTTATTTTAACGGCAGGCCTTATGCTCGTAGCATGTAAAAAAGATGACAACCCTGCTCCTCCGGATAAAGCAAGTAAACTTTTGTTCAACTGGAAGATCACTAATATTACTACTCCAAAAGCCGGGCAGCCAGATACTGATAGTTCAATTTTTAAGGCTTGCATGACTGATGACCTTATTAAGTTTTCAAACACAGGCTTTGATTTTCAGGATGCAACCAATAAATGTGACTCAACCATATTCTTTTACTCAAGGGGTAGTTGGGCGTATAAAACTGCAACTGACTCTATTCAACTGGCAGCAACTACACCTGCTAAATATATTGCATGGAAAGTGATTACACTCAACGATACCTTACTGCAGGTGCGTTACACTGATAGCATTAATCCGATAAATAAGATTAATAAAACTATTTCTTTTAAACATTAATTAACAGGCACTGCAACTTTTTTGTATGAAAAAGTTGCAGTGTTTTCTTACCATTGCAACCGGTTAAAAATATAGTTGAG
>JANMVB010000460.1:0-1644 GCA_031392305.1 Ferruginibacter sp. | reverse complement strand
GCCAAATTCATAAGGGTCATCTACTATGGGCATAAAAAAATCTGTAGTGGAGATCAATGCTGTGCCATTTCCCAGGTCGTACACAGCCGCATCATCTTTGCTATGATTGCCAACGATCAGCTTATTATTATCCGGTGCAGTTATATTGCTTGCCAATATTTCATCCAGTATTTTTGGTGATATTTTACATCCGCAACCTGCCCCGTGGGAATATTGAGTTAACTTATAAACAGTATCAGCCGCTGAATTATTCTTATTGTTTAATTGTATTGTTTCTTTCACAGTTCCTACATTCATTGTACTTTTTTCCATAATCACTTATTGTTTTAATGCTTTCTTTTTCTTTCTTAATATAATTGCGGCATTGCTTTGCAGATCGGCCCTAAACCTTACCTCATAAACTGCTTCTCCATCTCTTACAACCAGCAGCCCGGTGTTTGGTGGAATACTTCCCAGGTTTTCAGCATACATTACCAGTAATAATGAGTCGGGCATATCCTCGGTAATATAGATGGTTTTATTATTGGCTTTTGTTGTAAGGCCCTGCCTGGCAAATATAATTTTACCATTTAATAACACACTCACAGTATCACCATCCACTTCACCATTATCGTACAGGGAAAGTATCAAACTATCCGATAAGTAAAAAACTTCCTGGGTATTGCTTACTTTTCTTTCAGTAACATTTGCGGCTGCAGGCGGCCCGCCAGGTATTGCAGGTAATACCGGCGCACTTTTTATAGGAGCATCCCTTTTTGCAACCACATCTTTTTCAATTGGCTCAGGTGTTGTTACCCGCTTTGTTGATTCTGTAGCTTTTACAATTTCATTACTTGGTGGCGGCGCTGGTAATGTTGTTACCGGCGGAACATTTTTAACCGATGTTGTTGTAACAGGTATTGTTGATTTAACAATGGGTTGTGTTTTCTTAACTATTTCTTTTGTAGGTTCATTTTTTGCAATTACGGGTACTTTATTTTCCACCGGTTTGTTTGCGGCCTCTTCTACCGGTATAGTTTCTTTTTTTGTGTTGGCTGTTTTTGCTACAATTATTTCCGGTTTTTTCTCCGGCGGTGGTGGTGGCGTTACTGTGGGTTTGTTTGTGATAGCTTGAGTTTTAGGTGCTGCAACAACTACATTTTTTTTTGCCGCATTTGCCGCATCCGGTTCGTTGGCAGGCGGGGCATTATTCGGCGTTTCCTTTTCTATTTTAGCCTGGTTAAGTTTTGCAATATCCTCTTCCGATTTTTTTTGTGCTTTTACAAATGAAAGGTTATCATCAAGCTGTAATGCCTGCAGTTTTTTATAAAGGATTTGTGCTCTGTAATTTATTGCCCGTTGCAACAGTATGCTACCAGTTGCAGAACTGTATGTCCGTGTTTTAGTAGTAATCCAGTTACCCTTCAACTGCATCATGGTATCATTCATAGTAAGATTAACTTCACCAATCCATTTTACTCCTTTAGGTGGTTCTTCACTATAATTGTTTGTAACAAATTCAACATCCTCAATAAAAAATTTTTCACCCTTTCGCTTCATCTTAATTCTTTTTATTCCAATCTCTTCTTTACCATCAAATTGAAATGAAATATAAGAGTAGCCCGTAAGTTTTCCTTTTTCTTCGCTGATGGCTATTTCATAAGG
>JANMVB010000450.1:0-23822 GCA_031392305.1 Ferruginibacter sp. | reverse complement strand
ATCTCCCCTGTTTTTGAAATGCCCTCACCAAAAATGATATCAAACTCTGCAGTGCGAAAAGGCGGCGCAACTTTATTTTTGACAACTTTTACTTTTACCCGGTTACCTATCGCTTCATCGACGTCTTTAATTTGTGCCATACGGCGTATATCCAATCTTACAGAAGCATAAAATTTTAAAGCATTTCCACCTGTAGTTACTTCCGGGTTACCAAACATTACCCCTATCTTTTCCCTCAACTGATTAATAAAAATACAACAGCAATTGGTTTTAGAAATGGTAGCGGTGAGTTTACGTAAAGCCTGGCTCATTAACCGGGCATGCAACCCCATTTTACTGTCTCCCATTTCACCCTCCAGTTCGCTTTTGGGTACCAATGCAGCTACAGAATCTATTACTACTACATCTACAGCTCCTGATAAAATAAGGCGATCAGCTATTTCAAGTGCCTGCTCACCATAATCGGGCTGAGATATTAAAAGGTTATCAATATCTACTCCTAGTTTTTGTGCATACGAACTATCAAAAGCATGCTCCGCATCGATAAAGGCACACATGCCTCCCTTCTTTTGTGATTCGGCAATTACATGGGTAGCAATAGTTGTTTTACCACTACTTTCCGGCCCATAAATTTCAATTACTCTTCCTTTGGGTAAGCCGCCAATTCCTAAAGCCACATCTAATCCCAGCGAACCTGTTGAAATTACCTCCTGCTCTACATGAGGTTTATCTCCCATTATCATTACAGAGCCTTTACCAAAATCTTTATCGATTTTGTCCATTGTTAATTTAAGTGCCTTTAGTTTTTCTGCGTTACTCATTGTTGTAGTTTTTATGTGATGTATCTGGTTATGCGTTGTAAAAATAAAAATCCATTCAAAGATAATAGCTTTCTTTTATTAACACTAATTATTTTAGTAACTTTTTAGTAAAATATTTAGTGCCTTTTAAATTATAAACCCTGTCCCGATAAAAAGGACAGGGTATATTCAAACATGAGAACGTTTTTACTCTTTAATTTCCTGATGGGTGTAACCGGATGAAAACGGGCAAAATGATTTATTCTTGGGTTTAAAGCAGTTCCTCACGATGAACATTACAAAGAGAACACAGTTTGCTCAAACCCGCAATACCCTAAAGTGGTAATTTTTTGAGATTTTCATGCCTTTGAATTATAAAATTGAAATTTTTGAATATTAAATAATTGTTACCGGGTGTAACAGTCCTTGTTTATTTTTTGGAAAAGGCCTACATTTTCGGCCTTAAAGCTTTTATATGATCTGGGAAAAAATCAGTAATCAACATTCAACGTTACAGGAATATCGACTGACAGATACAACTGACACAAAACTCATTCTTAAATACAATCCTTTGCACCGTTCGGCCCGGGTAACTTTTGGAAATCATCACCGGTTATTTTTTTTAGAAAGCACAGGGTCTATGAGTGGTAAAACAATTTTTAAGAATGAGTATGGAATGGAAACCGGTAATTTAATCGCAGGCAGTTCATATAATAAGGGTTCACTATTAATTGACTCAAAAGATTTTTTCTACAACATAAAAGATAACAGCCTGATTATTTACGAGAGAGATATGAAACAAACCCTTGCGGTATGTAATTTTGAAATTAATAATAATACTTCGGCTGGTTTTTTTAATAATACAGATATAACCTGTTATGCCATTGGTATTTGCTGGTATCTCTCCCTTTCTATTAATAAAGAATTAAATAATAAATACGCTTTTGCCTCTTAAGTTAACTTACCAAATACCTACTTTAAAAGTTGTGTAAATATAAAAAGGGAGTGGTTTTCGCCACTCCCTTTTTATAAATGAAATTATTTGTTGTATTATTTAGGCATTAATACTGCATCGATAACATGCGTTACACCGTTGCTTGAAATTACATCGGCTGTTGTAACTGTAGCTCCATTAATTTTTACTGCTCCGTCTTTTACAGTTACAGTAAGCTCCTGGCCCTGCACAGTTTTTAGCTTTTGGCCATCTTTTAAATCTGCTGCTTTTAATGCACCGGGTACCACGTGAAACGTCAATACTTTTGTGAGGTCAGCTTTTTTTTCTGGTTTCAACAATCCTTCCACTGCACCTTTTGGTAATTTTTCAAATGCTGCGTTGGTTGGTGCAAATACCGTGAACGGGCCTGCGCCACTTAATGTCTCGCCTAATCCTGCAGCGGTTACTGCTGCTACAAGTGTTGTATGATCTGCAGAACCGGCAGCATTTTCAACAATGTTTTTTGATGGTACCATTTTAGCACCACCTACCATTACACCTTCTTCTTCCTTAGGTGCCATTGGTTGTTCAGTAACGGTGGCTACAGTGTCTTTTGTTTCAGTAGCGGGGGTTTCGGTGGCGCTGTTGCATGCTACAAACATGGTAGCTGTTGCAGCACCTGCCATTACAAATGAAATGAAATTCTTTTTCATAATTGAGATTGATGTTTTATAAAATGATTTTAGTTAGGAACTGTAACACCTACGAAGATTAATTGTTGGCGGATTTTAAAATTTTTTTATAAATAAAAAGCCGATACATGTGTACCGGCTTTCTTAAAATATTATTTACAGTCGTTCGTAAAGGGTTCGTAATTTTTCCCTTGTCATTATCTTCTCCCAATCTTTTCCCAAAGCGTTTTCCCAAAGTGGTTTCATCACAAGCGAAACGTCTATCATTTTATTAAACTGTTCATCTGTGAGGCCGGCACAAATATTTTGTGGAATATCAATCTGGTTTTTTTCAACCATGTACTTAAATTCTTTTACACCTTCCGGGTAATATTCTTCAAGGTGGTTGAATACGATACAGTTGCCTATGCCATGTTTTGTACCCAATAAATAACTTAAACCATAACTAACAGCATGGGCTACCCCCACCTGGGAATAAGCGATACTCATACCCCCGGCATAAGATGCCATCATTAGTTTATCATCACTTTCTTCGTCCCAATGATTTTTATGCACATATACATCCCTGCATAGTTGCAATGCCTTTTCACCATAACTTTTACTGAATTCATTAAGGAAAGTTCCTGTAAGGCTTTCAATACAATGAATATAACAATCCATCCCTGTATAAAAGCGTTGATTAGCTGGTGCATTTGCTGTAAGTTCAGGGTCGAGCACAATCTGATCAAAAGGTGTAAAATCAGAATTCATTCCAAGTTTTTTAGTGGGGCCAGTTAGTACAGTGGTCCTGCTAACTTCTGCACCAGTTCCGCTTAAAGTAGGTATGCCAACTTTATATACTGCTGGTTTTTTTACCAGATCCCACCCCTGGTAATTCGCACTGCTGCCGGGGTTATTCATCATCAATGCTACTGCTTTTGCAAGATCCATTGTAGAGCCGCCGCCAATACCAATAACGCCACTTATTGTGCTAAATTCTTCCTTTAATTGTTTGGCAAGAGTATCGACATAAGTTGTTTTAGGCTCATGGGTAACATCAACATAAATGACTTTGTCTTTTCCTTTTAATGGTATTCTTTGGGTTAATCCTTTCCCTTCAAAAAAATGATCCACCAAAAAAATCATGGGGGCATCTCCCTTGCGGTTTGGTTGTAATATTTCATCTAACTGGTTAAATGCGCCACGTCCGTAAATAACGTAACCAACCATTTTAAAATTTCTAAAACTCATAGCTTATTTTTAAAAAGCAAAGTTACAGCAATAAAAGCCTGCTTCTGCTTACCGGGAAAATCAAAAATTTGGGTGTTCATTATTTATTGAAGCATTGTTGATTATTATATTTCGCAATGGATAAAAGTGAATACATTTTTGCCCGGGCTGTGAAGCTATGGGCAACATCGTTGCATCGCCCTCTTATACTATATACCAATGGGGAACTTTAATTATGTTTTGTATTAAAACAAGATTTTTATTTCGTTATCAAACAAAATAATATTTACTTATTTATTCGTTGTGCAATATATATTGTGGGAAAAGATCCATATTGGTATGACGTACAAGTGAGTGACACAACGATGTTGCCCAATGCTTCGCAGCCGGGGCAATAAAACTTTATTACTAAAGTTTAAATGGTTAAAATAAAGTTACGGTTACTTTATCAATTGCTGAATGTCAGCATCATTTCCAAGGTTATTCATTTGCCGCATGATATCATCATAGCGGTCAGATACTTTTTTGCTAATAGGCTTTACGGTAAATATTTTGGGATTAGGCAGGCAGGCAGCAATTTTTGCCGCTTCGCTCCTGGTAAGGTTTTTAGCGTCTTTTTTAAAGTAGGCTTTGGCAGCAGCTTGTATGCCAAATATGCCTTTGCCCATCTCAGCTACATTTAAATATGTTTCCAGTATCCGCTTTTTGCTCCATACATTTTCTATCATAAAAGTGAAGTAAACTTCCAGGCCCTTGCGGATATAACCGCCGCCCTGCCATAAGAAAACATTTTTAGCAACCTGCTGGCTGATGGTGCTGGCACCCCTGCGCCTGGTGGTATGTTTTTCATTGTATTTTATGGCTTTTTCTATAGCCTTTCTATCAAAACCATTGTGCTGGGGAAACAACTGATCTTCACTTGCAATAACAGCAAGTTTAATATTTGAGCTCATGTCTTCAAGCTTTATATAATCCCTTTTTAATCCATAACCCTGTGCAATACTTCCTAATTGAGTAAGAGTAACAGGCGGGTTTATCCACTTGCAAAAAAGAATGTAAATGAATTGAAATATAAAAAGGAACAATACTGTTTTTTTGAAGATACGCCAGGCTTTCTGCATATTTAACCCACTTATTTTTGTACGATATTGTTACATTATTTATTACCAGATAAGCCGAGGTAAACGAGGTGATATTTTTTACCAATTACCATTCCCTTACCACCAGCTTTGGCCATTAAAAAACCTACCGCTGCAAGCGATGCCGAGGTAATTAAAAGTGCAGGGCTAAATTTTTCTCTATCTGCTAAATACACAATACCGCTTGCAACTGTTAACAAAGCCCCGCCACCCATGAGGCTTGCAGCACTTGCAGATAAATTAAAACCCTTACGTGATTTACCAATTGAACTTATCTGATTATAATGATATTTATAATAGTAAGTAGCAACTGTATCCAATACATACACACCCAGTTGCGTGGGAAATGTTTTTACAACAAATTCTTTTAAAAACAAGGAATCATTTTTTATACCCTGTATATGTGCATTTACATAAGCTCCAGTAGTAGTTGTAAAATCTATCTCCATTCCGGCATAATAACGGGCAATTGTTTTATTCCTTTTTTTCAGTAAAATAAAATCAGTTTGCTGCGCAAAAGATTGGGAGGCAAATAAAATTAGTATCAATATTAGTAAACGGTTCATGTTGTAAAATAACTATAAGTAACACTAAAAAAAGGTATTGATTTGTTATTTTTTGTTGGAAGTATATAGTATTCCAAAAAGGAGCATTACACCAAATATTACCAGCAGCGTTCCGGAAATTCTGTTGATAAGTGTAAGGTTTTTATGATTGAGCCTGTTACTTAATTTTCCGGCAAGTACTACTTTTAAAATATCCGCTGCCAGGTTAATTATTATGCAAGTTGTAAAAATTACAATGCGCTCATTCACCGTATTGGATAAAGCAATTGTTGTTGTTGCTGTTAACCAAAATGCTATAACTGCAGGGTTCAAAATATTTATCAAAAATCCGGATGCGGCCAATCGGGCATGTGTACCTGCAGAAACTTTTATTACTGTATCTTCTTCGCTCCTCATTTTTATTTTTTTGAAAAAAAGATAAAAGATACCCATGCCCAATAAAAAAAAACTTCCTGTAACACCAATGGTTATTTTAAAATTCAACAGGTTTTTTACCAGTTCCGAAAAACCATTACTTAATATTATCAGCAATAAATCGCTCAGCCAAATTCCCGCTACAAAACTAAAACCTCCGGCCCTGCCATTGATAATACTTTGTTTTATGATGGTGAACACAAGTGGCCCTACTGAAAATATCAGTAACAGACTCATTGCAAAACCTTTTATCAAAGCATCAATCATCCGAAAGAAAAAAATTAGAAGATGTATCTGGTGAAGATAAAAAATATAGCGAAGGAAAATTGCTTATTTTTTTTTGTATATCGGTACAGTGCTGCAGGGTTCTCCGTACATTATGCTTTTGGCAACAGGTCTTAATAATTTGGTAGCTTCCAGGTATGCAGCTTCTCCCACGGGTACATCGCCGCATCCTTTTATCACTACCCTTTTATCTGCAAAATCGTTTACACGTAATTGGCTGATATTTTTGAGTAACAAATGTTGTTTTAAATCCTGGATGGATCCAAATATAATATCGTATGCAACCGGCTGAAGATAACTAGCAACAAGCATATAAGCCCACATAGGTATCACGGCATCTGCACTGCACATTACTGCTACCGCTTTATTTAAGTAAGGTTGTACATCTAAATTTTTAAGGGCTTCCCTAAAGTCCTTTTCTTTTAATATCAGCCCCATAAATAAATAATCCTTCATATCAAATGACAGCATCTCTTCCACCGGAAAATATTCCTCGAGGTTTAAAGTAACCAATGCACTCTCGCTTACTTTATTTACAATTGCTTCATTCATCATTGCAAATTTACACTTAATAAAAATGTATTTGCCACCCGGTGGTTTTCGAAAATCGGAATAAGTTGGTGAATGTTTTTTAAGTTTTTGGGGGGCCCTGGCAATTGTCTCTTGTTGATTTTGGGTATGCTTTTTTCCAATGCAATAATTTTTTTATTGCACCGGCTAAGAAGCAATGGTTAACATCGTTGTGTCACTCACTTGTACGTCATACCAATGTGGTACTTTACTCACAATATATAATGGTATTTATTTTATTTTAAACCCAGCTTAAAAACTATAAAAAATCCGGACAAAATTGCCCGGCTTTTTTTATAATTAAGTTAAATTAAAATAACTTGCTGCGTTCGTCCTTTATAGTCGCTGTTTTCTTCAGCGATTCAAACCAACCCGATAATTGTTGCATCAAACCTTTTGTTCGTTGGTCTGCTATCTGTGCCAATATTTCTGGTGTATCTGCAGGTTTTGTACCAATACTATTAATTTTTATTACATAAACGCCATTGGTCCCGACAATTGGTTCAGAAACTTTTGATTGAAATGATTTATTGAAAGCCGCTCCAATTACTTTTGGTTCATTACCAATGCCATTAATAATTTGAGCACTAAGCGTAATGGATGAGTCTGCACCAGCATTACCAATTTGAACACCGTATGCTTTTGCTGCAGATTCCAGTGTTGGGGTAGGGGTCAGCTTTTTAGTAATCAGTTCAGCCTTTTTTAAATTTCTTATTGTTAGTTCCACTATAGGCCGTGCAGTTTTTGCATCGGGCAAACCCTCTGGTTGAATACCATTCACTATACCAACCACAAATTGATCTTCTATACTAAACGGTTCACTAACCTCACCATCCTTTGCTTCAAAAGCCCATTTTATTAATTGCCTTGCATCCTGTAACCCACCCAATTTATAATCATTGGGTTTTACAATTTCTGATACATCTACTTTTTGAAGCCCATTTTTAGCCACATATTTTTCTACTGATTTTGCATCCCTTGCTTCTCCGGATAATTTTGTTGCCCTAGCGCTGGCATTGTTAACTGTTTCATCTGTTGGTAAAATTGGTTTTGCCAGGTAAGCAACTTTGTATGCCGGTTCCATATTTTTTTGATTCAACACTTCTATATAATGCCAACCAAAAACTGTATGCACAGTTTTTTTATCGCCGCTATTACCATAAAATATAGTTTCAGCAAATTCCTTTGCAATGGTGCTAAATTGAGTTGAAGCATATTCAATTTCACCTTTAGTGGCCTTGCTACCCTGGTCATCACTATACATCAATACCATCATATTAAAATCTGCGCCACCCTGTATAGCTGTTGCTATACTATCAATTCTTTTTTTAGCAATACTGTCAGCTAATGTAGGCTGGCCCGTTTGTGGATCATTTGTACCTATTAATATATGCCTTACTTTTACACTATCCGGTAGTTGACGAATACTTACCATTTTAGCTAACACAAAATTTCCTCCATCTAGATAAGGACCAAATACATTTCCTGTAGCTAATGCAGCAATTGAATCCTTTTGCGCCATAGCCAATTTAGATTTAAGCGTATATCCATCATAGTAATTTATCGTACTCATATTTCTAGATACAAACGCTTTAGAATTTGTATCAGCAAGAAATGAAGTTTTTAAATTGGTAACACTTTCCAGCGTTTTAAGTGTATCCGATGCTGTTGGATTTGCACTGAAGGCTACATAAGAAATTAACCTTCCACCATCTTGCTTATACTGTACTTTATGATTGCTTAAATATTCCGTTATATCTTTATCTGATACTTTTATGGTGCTATCTGTAATTGCATTGTAAGGCACCGTAACAAATGAAATATTCGAGAAACTTTTATTCTCGAGGTTATCTTTATTTTGCATCCAGGAAGGATAATAAGCACTAGCAGCTATCATGCTGTTATATTTATTATACATTGCCTGTAATTTCATTGGCTCTACAATTTGAGTTTCAATAGCCAATCTTTGATCGCCCTTTGATTTCTTAGCCTGTTGCCACCATTCCTGAACTTTAGCAATATCATATTGACCGGTAGTTTTATCAGTAAAAGCTTGTTTTAAAGAATAGGGTGCATCATTACTAAACATAATGCTGCTCATTTCTTTTGGAGAAAAACTAAGGCCTAACTTATCAAATTCTTTTACTAAAATTTTTTCAGCTACCAGTTGATCCCAAACTGATTGGCGTACTTCATATGTTTGGGAGCCTCGTAATTGTCCGCCATATTGTTCTTCTGCCTGTTTTACTTTAGCATTAAACTCAGTTGATTCAATTTTTTCGCCATTTATTATGCCTATTTCAGTACTTGGATTACCACTAAAAATTCCTCCGCTGCTTCCTGGTTTAGCATCCATTAAGATAAAACCTATTAAACTAAGGGCAATTACACCAATTACAATGGCAGCTCCTTTTTCACGAATATTCTGAATAATTTGCATTTTGTTTATTTAGTTAAAATGGACGGCAAAAATAGGGTAAAAAAATACGAAAACAGAAAATATAGACACTATTATACAACGTAAATTGAGATGGAATAAGGTTTTAACCGGCGTACAGGGAAGGGTTTCGGCTCAGGTTTCGTTAATTACAACGTTGGTAATGTTCACCTATGATAAAATGTAAAAGTGTGCGACGCCAATGAAGCTTAATTGAAAAACAACTGTTCGGACAATAACAGTATTTATTTGTATAGAAAGTAGTAAAGAATTACATCTATTAAAAAAATGATCCATTTTGATATTTTTTTCTGGTATAATAATTACTCGATTCTCATATTGGGCACCTATACAATTCAATACAGTAAAGGGTATTAACCCTATTAACATATCACTTGTGTATAAAAGACATACCGTGTTAATAAATCAAATTTCTTACTTCAAAATAAGGGGAGACATGGGGTAAAACTAACCCTTACATTTTTACCATACACCCATGATGTTAAAAGATCGGAAGTTTTCAGGTAGCTGATTAACAGAGGTAGGATTAAATTAATTTTACTAATTACTAACGGGCATATTTATTAACGTACGTGTAAAAAAAATATAATAATACCTAATATTGTTACCTACAAAGAATTAAACAGTAAATATAATTAAGCGTATGAATGTTAACTTAATGTGGAAGGTTGTGGATAAAAGACATTATTGTAAAATTCAAATTTAAAAAAAGTAAGATATACACATATCCACACCCCTAGTAATAATAAGATTATTTTAAAAAGAAACTATTAAAAGTTATTATGAAAGATATTAACAACGCAAAAATGGAAATTGAGACAAACGGATTTTTAAATTTGGATGTCGATATTAACCTTGATTTGTTTTCTGAAATTGAAAAACTAAAAAGGGAGAAAAATGCAATAATTCTTGCGCATTATTACCAGGAGCCAGATATACAGGATGTAGCAGATTTTATTGGGGATAGTTTGGGGTTAGCCCAGGAAGCTGAAAAGACAAAAGCTGAAATCATTGTTTTTGCAGGTGTTCATTTTATGGCAGAAACAGCCAAGATCTTAAATCCAGAAAAAATGGTATTACTTCCGGATCTTAAAGCCGGTTGCTCACTCAGTGATAGTGCCCCACCTGAATTATTTAAATTATTTAAGGATAAACATCCCGATCATCTTGTTATTACCTATATTAATTGTTCTGCAGGGATAAAAGCTTTGAGTGATATTATTTGTACAAGTAGTAATGCAGAAATAATTATTGAAAGTTTACCAAGAGATCAAAAGATAATTTTTGCACCTGATAAAAATCTTGGCGCATATTTAAATAAGAAAACAGGTAGAAGTATGGTTTTGTGGAATGGAGCTTGCATGGTGCATGAAATTTTTAGCCTTCAAAAAATTATAAAGCTAAAGGTTCGTCACCCAGGAGCAAAAGTAATAGCACATCCTGAATGTGAGGATGCGGTATTAGCTCAGGCAGATTTCATAGGAAGCACTACGGGTCTTTTAAAATATACCTCCCAGGACAGTAGTAATGAATTTATAGTAGTAACGGAAACAGGGATATTGCACCAAATGCAGAAATTGAATCCATTTAAAACTTTCATTCCGGCGCCACCAAATAATAGTTGTGCTTGTAATGATTGTCCACACATGAAATTAAATACTTTAGAAAAGCTTTATTTATGTATGGAGTATGAATTGCCAGAGATAATAATGCCGGAAAATCTGCGACTTGCTGCAAGAAAGCCTATTGAAAGGATGCTTGAAATAAGTAAAAAATATGGTTTATGAGTTATTTGTTTCATTCATAAAATGACTTATTTCAAAAAAAATATTTTTAATAATTTTTACCAAGTTATTTGTGTAAAATAATATGTTTAATTTGTATAAAAAATTATGACAATTCCTTCAGTAGATCTATCACTTTTTTTAAGTGATAATCCACAATATAAAGCAGACTTTGTTCAGGAATTGGGTAAAGCATTTGAAGAGGTTGGTTTTGTTGCTGTAAAGAACCATGGTGTACCTGATCAACTAATTGATGATTTATATAAATACGTTCAGGAATTTTTTTCGCTTCCATTAGAGCAGAAGAAAATATATGAAATCCCTGAATTGGCTGGTCAAAGAGGATATACAAGTTTTGGAAAGGAACATGCAAAAGGCAGTGATGCACCGGATTTAAAAGAGTTTTACCAATATGGGCAAATTCCACGTAACAATTATATTGAAGATGAGTACCCTCCAAATATTTCAATCAAACAGATTGATTTATTTGACAAAACATTTAGTGATGCATATAGGGCATTTGAAAAATCTGGATCTGCATTGTTACAGGCTATATCATTGTACCTGAACCTGGATGAGTATTATTTTGATAAGTATATTTATAATGGCAATTCAATTTTAAGGGCAATCCATTACCCACCCATCACTCAGGAACCTAAAAGTGCAATAAGAGCAGAACAGCATGAAGATATTAATCTGATTACTTTGTTAGTCGGTGCATCTGCCGATGGTCTGCAAATCCTCACTAAACAACAGGATTGGATTAGTGTAACCTCTTTGCCAGACCAAATAGTAGTTAATGTAGGTGATATGCTTCAGCGTTTAACTAATAATAAACTAAGAAGCACTACGCACAGGGTGGTTAATCCTGCCCGTGAATTATGGCATACTTCCCGCTTTTCTATTCCATTTTTTCTTCACCCCATATCTGGTATGAGTTTACAGTGCCTTCCGGAATGTATAGATACTCAACATCCAAAATTATATGAAGATGCCACTGCTGGTGAATATCTTGATGAAAGACTTAGAGAAATAGGTCTAAAAAAATAGATAGATTATAAGTTTAAGTTTTAATAATAATAATTATTTATATATTATTATAATTTGTTTCATCAACTTTATATGTCATTTCTTAAAGCAGTTTTTGTACATAGTTTAACAGCCTTTGGAGGACCCCAGGGTCATTTAGGGATGATGATTAAAACATTTGTGGATAAAAGAAAAGATATTTCGAAAGATGAATTAATGGAATACAATTCTTTTTGCCAAATGTTGCCAGGGGCATCTTCTACACAAACATTAGCTTTAATTGGATACAAAAAAGGTGGTGTTTCATTGGCTATTGTTACTTTAATTATCTGGATATTACCAGCTTGTATATTGATGGGGGCTTTATCTTTCCTGCTCAGTGGTATTGGCGTCGAAAATTTACAAACAAGTGTTTTTAAGTTTATTCAACCAATGGCTATTGGCTTCATTGCTTATGCGGCTATCCGCACTTTCAAGATTTCAGTAAATAATACTATCACCCAGGTTATTATGCTGTTATCAATGATTATAACTTATATATTTTTTAAGACTCCATGGGTTTTTCCTTTGCTATTTATTTTTGGTGGAATTGCTACTAATTTTAGTAAAAAAAGAATCCCATTTAATGAAAAGCCTGTTTCTGTAAAAATAAGATGGACATATTTATGGATTTTTATTATAATTTTTATTATAGCTGGTTTTTTGAGTGAATCTGCAAGAAAACAGGAATGGGAAAATAGAAAAGCGTTTAACCTCTTTGAAAATTTTTATCGTTTTGGAAGTTTTGTTTTTGGAGGAGGTGACGTATTAATACCAATGATACTTGACCAGTACGTTGCCCGTCCGAGTTCACCCAAATTTCAGGATTCAAAAGCTAATATAATTAGAATAGATCGGGCAGAATTGCTAACCGGAGCAGGAATTGTGAGAGCAATGCCAGGACCTGTTTTTTCAATAGCTTCATTTACCGGGGGCATTGCATTTAAAAATAAGGGCTGGTTTATACAACTAAGCGGCTGTATAATTGGTTCTATTGCAATTTTTTTGCCCAGTGCTTTATTGGTACTATTTTTCTTTCCTTTATGGCAATATCTTAAAAAATTTGTTATTTTTTCAAGGGCATTAGAGGGTATTAATGCGGTAGTAGTTGGATTAATGTGGGCGGCAACACTCTATTTATTAAAGGATGTTTCCATTCTGCATTTTAATTTAATTAGTTTATTTAATGTTATTGTAATTGGATCTACTGTAATAACACTACGTTTTACAAAAATTCCACCACCCCTTATTGTATTTGTTTGTTTGGTTTTCGGTTGGTTATTTTAAATTAAGATCTCCTGACTTATAGCAAACTAAAAGCCACACTTTTTATATTTTTTGTCCAGGCAATTGAGCCCTGAATAAGCATCGTTGCATCGCCCTCTTGTACTTTTGAATATATAGCAGCACTTTCAATTTGCGATCTCAGCCCCTTCAGGGGGTGGGCTTTAATTTATAGGGAAGCGTAATGAATTCTGATTTTAGATTTTTATTTACTTGTAGTAATTATTCTTGTCAATTTCATCTTTTACTATATCCGTTACCAAATATCTAATTGACTTTCCTTCTTTTATTGTTTCACGAATTTTTGTTGAGGAAATTTGTAGTAATGGTGCATTTAACACTTCTATTTTCGCATTTATTTTATTATCGATTGTATAACCTTGTCTTTCGTAAACATAAATAACATGGTTTTGAATAATAACCTTGTAATTTTTCCACCTGGATAGATTACTAAAACTATCACTCCCCATTATAATTGAAAATTGATGTTGTGGGTATTTTTCCTTTAGATGTTCAAGTGTATCAACAGTATAAGAAGGTTTCGGTAAATGAAATTCAATAATGCATGTTCTTAATTTATTTTCACCGTTTATAGCTGAATTAACCAGGTGTAGTCTGTTATACTCATTTAATAAACCTGATGAATGTTTAAAAGGATTTTGGGGAGAAACTACAAACCAAAGTTGCTGAATGTCTGTTTCATTTATAACATGATTTGCTATTATTAAGTGGCCAACGTGAATTGGGTTGAATGATCCAAAGTACAATCCAATTTTCATAGCTATGCACTGTTATAAGTTAAGTGGTTGAAAATTTTTCTTCTACCCAAATACTTTTTGCTTCATTTAATCTCAGGCTTAGGTAATAGCCAGCAACTAAAATAGATATAGGGTCTCCGAGTGGTGCAATTTTATCAACTATGATTGTTTCTCCAGGAAAAAATCCCATTTCCATTAATTTTAAAAAAATATCATCCTTTTCAATTGATTTTATTAAAACACATTTGCCAACTTCTATTTCAGATAGTCTCCTGTCCATTCTTTATTTTGTTTATATTCTGACAAAGTTATCATTCAGGATTGTTTAATAATTTCGATATAAGAAATATGTATGGCAATTAACTTTTTTAATATTGATTTATGGCTAAATCTTTCCAGGCGAAAAAACCTTAAAAGTTTTTTAAATGCATTATTTAAGGCTGAAGGATATAAAATTGGAAACATTTCCTATATATTTTGCTCTGATAAATATTTAATAAAATTGAACAAAAAATTCTTAAACCATAATACTTTAACTGACATTATAACTTTTGCTCTTTCTGAACCCGGCAATGAAGTAGAGGCGGAAATTTATATTAGCATTGAAAGAGTTAAATATAATGCTAAACAGTTTGGGGTGTCATATAACAATGAACTTCATCGGGTTGTTTTTCATGGAGCCTTGCACCTTTGTGGCTATGATGACAAGACAAATGACCAAAAGATCCTTATGAGATCATTGGAAGATAAATACTTAACAAAATATTTTTTTTACAATGTTTCACGTGGAACGTAGAAAAAAACTCCTCTTAATTAGATCCTCGCTGAAAAGTTTAGTTGTTAGCAGCTTGGGTATTCTGGAACGAAATTGGCGTCCCCCTGGTCAATCAAGAGTAGTAAAAAAGGCATCGCTAAAGTATAACAAGTCTTTAAAGTCAGGTTAAGAAAGATTCTTAGAGATGAAAACGTAAAAAAACAATTTTTTTTAATCAAGCTGTGAATTGTTAGTTTAATTAAAAACACAATTAAAGTACCCCAAAAAGATTTAGTACAAGAAGGCGACGCAAGGATGCTGCCCAATGCTTTTCTGCTCGGACAAAAAACCCTTCTCTTTTTTCCTGTTACAATGCGTTGTGTGATTATTTTGATTGAACTCTTCGATAATTTATTATTGAATTACCTTTGCAAACAATGTTTAAAGAATATGATGTAATAGTTGTGGGTGCAGGACATGCAGGCTGCGAGGCTGCTGCAGCCGCAGCCAATTTGGGGAGTTCAGTACTCCTTATCACCATGAATATGCATACCATTGCCCAGATGAGTTGCAATCCTGCGATGGGGGGGATTGCAAAAGGACAGATAGTAAGGGAAATTGATGCAATGGGTGGATATAGTGGCATAGTAACCGACCTCAGCATGTTGCAATTTCGGATGTTAAATAAGTCTAAAGGGCCAGCAATGTGGAGCCCAAGGGCGCAAAGTGACAGAATGCTCTTTGCATCAAAATGGAGGGAAATGTTGGAAGGGACTTCAAATGTTGATTTTTATCAGGACTTAGTTGGGGAATTAATAGTAAAAAATAAACGTGTTTATGGAGTAAAAACAGGTTTGGGTCATGAAATAAAAACTAAAGCAGTTGTATTAACCAACGGTACTTTTTTAAATGGTGTTATTCATATCGGTGAAAAACAATTTGGAGGGGGCAGGATGGCAGAAAAGGCTGCTACTGGAATTACCGAACAACTGGTTAAGTTAGGATTTATAAGCGATAGGTTAAAAACCGGAACCCCACCAAGAATAGATGGAAGAAGCCTTGATTACTCCAAAATGGAGGAACAGAAAGGGGATGAAGAAATTACCGGTTTTAGTTATTTAGATGTACCCAAAATAAGCTCAGATAAACAAAAAAGCTGTTGGATAACTTACACCAACGATAAAGTACATGAAATACTAAAAACCGGCTTTGAAAAAAGTCCAATGTTCCAGGGGCGAATTCAGGGAACAGGGCCCAGGTACTGCCCCAGTATTGAGGATAAAATAAATCGATTTGCAGAAAGGGACAGACATCAGTTATTTGTAGAACCGGAGGGTTTTAATATAATAGAAATATATGTAAATGGATTTTCTTCTTCACTACCTGAAGACGTTCAATTTAAGGCCTTACAGATGGTTCCGGGGTTTGAGAAATGTAAAATGTTTAGGCCAGGTTATGCAATAGAGTATGATTTTTTTCCGCCCACCCAACTTAAGTTTAGCCTTGAGACGAAATTAATAGAAAATTTATTTTTTGCCGGACAAATTAATGGTACTACCGGATATGAAGAGGCGGCATGTCAGGGTTTAATGGCTGGAATAAATGCACACCAAAAAACCAAAGATCTTGAGCCATTGCAGCTTAAAAGAAGCGATGCATACATTGGCGTTTTAATCGACGACCTTATTAATAAAGGAACAGATGAACCCTACAGGATGTTTACAAGTAGAGCTGAATTTAGAACGCTTTTGCGTCAGGATAATGCAGATGTTCGTTTAACGGAGTTAAGTTTTAAATTGGGATTAGCCTCACAGGAAAGAATGGAAAATGTTAGACGGAAAACAGCCCAAGTTGATAAGGCAAAAGAAATATTAACTGTTATTTCTGTGGAACCGGAGGAAATAAATCAATATCTCGAAACGATTAATTCCTCCACAATTGCAACAAAACAAAAAGCACTTCAGCTATTGTTAAGACCTAATGTGGGTCTAACTGATATGATAAATGCAATCCCTAAATTAAAAAATTTGTTACAACAGTTTGATAATCAAATAATTGAACAAGTTGAAATTCAGGTTAAGTATGAAACATATATTGAAAAGGAAAAAGAATTGGTGGCCAAAATGAGTCAATTAGAAGACCTGGTAATACCATCAAATTTTAATTATGACAAAATGGTTTCACTAAGTAATGAGGCAAGGCAAAAATTTGATAAAATCAGGCCCCACACACTCGGACAAGCCTCCCGTATTTCAGGAGTAAATCCCAGTGATGTACAAATATTAATGGTTTTTATGGGAAGGTAATATATTTTGGGTAAAAAAGTGAAAACAATTCTTCTATTAAATTTTACGAACAAATAAATAAAATATATGACCCTTCATTTTTCTATAGACACTCCTAAAGAACTCGTTTTTGAAAATGTTGCAGAATACCTGCATCAGAAAGGATTAAAAATTGATAAGGAAGATAGCTCACGCCCATGGGGAGGTTTTTTTGTATTGGATGAAGGTGAGGCAGAAAAGTTCATCTCATTATATTTCTCACATCTTTCTAAAGATGAACTTATTATTTCTGGAAAACTAAGCCCCAAAATTTTGATTGTAGCACCTGGAAAAAGGTTGAGTTGGCAATTTCATTACAGGCGTGCTGAAATTTGGAAACTAATAGGAGGAGTTGCAGGTGTAATTACAAGTGATACAGATGAAGAAAAACAATCTACTGATTTAAATATTGGAGATATAATTCAATTAAAACAAGGTGAACGCCACCGTTTAATTGGTGTTGATGGGTGGGGTATAGTGGCTGAAATATGGCAGCATACTGATAAAACAAATCCTAGCGATGAAGAAGATATTGTAAGGCTACAGGACGATTTTGGACGATAAGGTAAAACCAAGTTTTAAAAAATTATTACATTAGGAAATCGATTTGGTTATGAAACATTAAAGCCTTTTCTCAACTAATAAAATTTACCACTAATCACCTTTAAGTTTAACTTTTGGATCATTATTTGTAAATTCATTTATTCAAAAATTATTTATGAAAAAATTATTTTCTTTCGTTGTTATTGCTGCATTTACACTTGCTGCTTTTAACTTGAATGCACAGGATAAAAGCAAAAGACCAAGCCCTCCGGCTAAGGTAGAGGTTACCACAACCAAGGGTGTAAAGATTAGTATTGATTATAGTCAGCCTTCTGTAAAAGGAAGACAAATAGGAAAGGAAATTGCGCCTTTTGGAAAAGTTTGGAGAACCGGCGCAAACGAAGCAACAGTTTTTGAGATTGATAAAGATGTTATTATTAATAACAAAAAACTGAAAACGGGTAAGTATGGTTTTTATACAATTCCTGGTGAAAAAGAATGGATAATAATTTTCAATAACAAATCAAATTTGTGGGGCGATGATGGATATAATCAGGCAGATGATGCACTTCGGTTGGTTGCAAAGCCTGGAAAATCTGCAGCATTTAGCGAAAAAATGACTTTCACACTTAATGCTAATGGTAAGGTAGCATTAATATGGGGCGATACTGAAGTAAACTTCAAAGTGGATTAATAGCAGCAAAATTTATTAAAATCATTATTCAGTTTAGGGATTTAAAATCAATGGGTGGGATTAGGATTTAATATAGTTTACTTCATCAATCTATTACGATGTACCACATTGATGAAAAAGTACAAGTGAGTGACACAACGATGTTTGGCATGGCTCCTTAGTTCGGACAAAAAAAGAATTTCAAAATTCCAAAGTGCTTCAATGAATAATTGAAAAACAAAGTTCGTAACCAAAAAATATCCTTAATTTTTACTATATGGATTTGGTCATTGCGCTTACTTTTGTCTCATCCAGGTTTGAGTTAAAACTGCACCATTTGAATTTGTACAACTAACAGTTACCTCATCATTATTTACAATAGATATTTGACCATCTTTATAAACAGTTGTACCATTACAGGCATTAACTAAATTGCTACTGGTAAACCCTCCACTATTATTTCCCTTTACATTTTTCCATATTTCATCTCCGGCCTTTACGCAATATGTGTTGTTAGCAATTGTTTTAACTGTTCCATTTCCAACTACGGGGTACACGGTAATTGTACTTCCTTCCATTGCATGGCTATCAGAATTTGTTGCTAAACGCCAGGTTCCATTCAAGGAAAATAATCCTCCGGTTGTGTTTGTTGGTAAATTTTTAATGGTATCACAATTAGTGAAAAAAAGAACTGTAAATAAAAAAATCAACGAAGAAGAAAAGACATTTTTCATAAATATTATTTTGCTGTATAATATTCATTTATTATGCCAACTATTTGTTCACTTTCTATATTAGTTATAATGTCTGAGTGTATTTATAATTTTGAAGTTTGTTTTATTGGATGGTAAATACGCTCTGCATTGGTTAGTATAATATTTTTATCAAGGGTCATTTTTTTTGTTTGTTTATTTTGAAAGAGCGTCATTTGATCCCTGAAATGGGGTGAATCAGCATGCGAAGAAGAACCAAAAGTATTGACTGATTCTATGATTGGTAAACCAACTTTTGGATAACGCACAAAACAAATATAAGCATCACCCGTTGTTACGCTACGCATCCCATTTTTGTATAACTGTGTATATGCTGCACCAAGCATATCAGGCAGCCCCGATGCTCCCCTTTCTTCATTTCCCCTAACAAGTTTTTGTAAATCCCCTAAGTTTTTATCGGTTGCGCCAAAATTTTTCATCAAATAGTCTTTAACATACTGAAAGGTTTCTACAGCTTCGGTGGTTGTTACCTGGCGGGGCGGCGTACCATTTAATTTAGCTGCCAGGTAATCATAAATCAAAAGGAAAACAGCAGCACCTTTACTGGATGTTGTGGCTTTCATATCCCATTGTTGAAAGGTATTAATCACTCCGGCTAATTGAGGATAGTCTGCAGCAGTTAGACTCATCATCTTTTCAATGCCATAAGCAAACTTTAAATGTTTTGGATATTGCTGATCAAATTTTATTTCTTTAAACTTTTCGTAATCAATTTTATCAATTCCTTTCATAAGTTCTGTTACACGCTCACTTCTATTATTTTCAAAAGTTTCAAAACCATCTTTAGGATCAAACTTTTTTGGATCGAGGTTATACATTTTTTCAGTAGCTAAAAAAGGGGAGTGGTTGGTATTATATAAGTAGCCTGAACCTGGATTGACATATTGTGGTAACTCATTCACAGGTTTAAATTTTGTCCACAAAGTTGCGGAAGTATTTCCGGGTAAAGTACCTCGCCAATTATATTGAAGGTCCGCATTTCTAACTGGTAGTTTTGCATTACTTATGTAAAAGATTGTATCGTATCTATCAGCATATACAATATTAAACATAGGCAGGCTTGTCATACTAAGCGCTTTATAAAATTCTGTATAATTTCTTGCTTTGTTCATACGGTACCATTCTTCCAGTGCTTTACAATCCATATTTGCAGGAAGTCTCATAGAAAATACTCCCTTCTTCGTTTTAACGGTAGCGCCATATTTACTCCAGTAAACTTTTTTACTTATCGTAAAAGGAATCCCTTTTAATTTAAGCCTGGCTTTTTTCATTTCAAGATTCACCCATGCACCATCAAAATCATACTGGTTTTTATTTTCAGGATTTATTTTTAATTGATACACATCAATTTTATCCGGGCTGTTCACGGTATGGGCCCAGCCAAGATTTTCATTGGTGCCATGAAAAATAAGACAACCACCCGGAAATAAACCACCCAGCATATTCCATCCTTGTTCACTTTGTACATGAGCTTCGTAAAATGCTGTTGGGCCTTCTACTGGCTGGTGTGCATTGATTGCAAGAAATGCTTCACCTGTATTTGTTTTTGAAGGATGAAAAGCAAAAGCATTAGAACCTTCTGAAGAAAAGCCGGGTATTGTACCAATAGTACCACCTAAAATTTTAGGTAGTGCTTTATCAACGCCGCAAAAAATACTTAAAGAAAAAACAGTTGCGGTGAGATATTCCTTTTCATTAAATGGGAAAGCTTTTTTATATTTTATTTCATCAGGATAAGCCCGTGCATAATCATTTAAGCCTTGCACATAGCCTCTGATCAGGCTAATAAAATCGGGGCTCAAAGTATTCCATTGTTCATCTACCAATTCACGGCACCTGAGCAGGTTAACAACATAATCTGCCTCTGCTCCTTTTTTGCCCAAAGCACTACCTAATTTGGCTTTACCCGATAATACCACTAACTGTAATGTATTAAAATCATCTTCAGCATGCGCCCATGCCAGGCCGTACGCAACTTCCGCATCAGTAGCAGCAAAAATATGTGGCACACCAAAGCTATCACGGGCAATCGTAATATTGGCCGCATTAATTTGAGCTTTTAAATTTGGCGTGAAAAATATAAACAAAATAAACAAACCTTTCATACTGAAAAATAAAAAAAATACTGAAGCCTTCCTAAATATTATTATTTATACTTCACAAAGGATAAATTAGTGAAAAAATTTTTTGTCCAGGCAGAGAAGCAGTGAGCAACATTGTTGTGTCACTCACTTGTACCCCATACCAATTGGGATCTTTTATTGTGTTTTAAATAAATCTATTATTACCCTTTTGGAACATCCCGATTTTTCGGGAAGGATGGGGCATCAGGCAGGCTTTAATTGGTTAAAGCAAAAACAAATTTTACCTTTACATTCAATTTTACACAATGAAAGATTTTAAAAAATATTTTATAATTTCTGCGCCACCAGAAGACGTGTATCTTGCTTTAACTTTACCTGCCACCATTCAATTATGGACGGGTGAAGAAGCAGAAATGAGTACTGAGCCAGGCAGTGATTTCTCCTTATGGGAGGGGAGTATTACAGGAAAAAACCTCTTTTTTGAAGAAGGAAAAAAAATTGTTCAGGAGTGGTATTTTGGAGAACAGCAGGAAAAATCTATTGTAACAATAACGCTACATCCGCATAAGCAGGGCACTTCAGCCGAGTTGAATCACACGAATATACCAGATGAAGCTTACGATGATATTGTAGAAGGGTGGAGGGATAATTACTTTGGATTATTAATTTCTTTTTATGAATAAAAATTATTCGAAAGTTAATTAAGTCAAAACTTTCATTGATGCATTTACCATTCTAATTTCATTATAAGAAATATCATCAGGCAAGTTTTCCTTAATTTCTTTTAAAGAAGTATGTGCCTTTTTTTCCAATTCAGCCCTTATCAATTGCTGTTTATTTTCATCGAGTAATTTATTAATATCCACTTCACCCGTACCAATAAAATATAACAAATGATCTTCTACTGTGTTAGTGGTAATTTTTCTTTCGAGTGCTATTTCATGAATTGATTGACCGGCTTTATATAAAAGAAAGCTCGCTGTTTTTGTATCGGTTTTTTGATTGGCGTTATTACTTTTTTTACCAGCCTTTATCTCCCTCGAACTTATATTTGACAGTAAATTATTTTCATCACAATATGACTTAATGATGGATAAAAAGTAACCACCGTATTGTTTTGTTTTAGCCGGTCCAAATCCAGCAATCTGGTTAAGCTCATTTGATGTTTGAGGAAGATAGCGACACATTTCATTTAAAGAGTTTCCGTTTGCAACCATATAAACAGGCGTGTTTTTTTCATTACATATTTCATCTCTTTTTTGCTTCAGTAAATTATAAAGTTCCGAATGTGGTCCTTCATTTTTTGTTTGATTAGATTTACCGGCATATACATTTGCAGCTAAAGGCAACTTTACAAATGATCTTTTCTGTTGCCGGTAATTCTCCATACTAAATTCCTTTTTACAACTACTCAGTAAATGAATGTGGAGGCAAATACTGTTATAAAAATTCAACAACAACTTATTAAAATCAGTAGCAACAGTTTTACTGTCGGTTACAGCAGGGCATTTATTAATGCCCTGTTTAATTTCATCCAAAGCATCTATAAAATGCTTACCCGCCGCAGACAAACGAAGTTGTAAGCTTTCATTTTTTTCAGGCAACTCCCCCTGATTCATTAAACTATTTAACTGGGGTAAAAACTTTTTTGCTATATCGTCGATGCTTGTTTGCCATTGACATATCACCTCAACAAAGGGAATTGCCTCCTTATTAAAAGAAGTTTGATGAGCCGTAATAAACGATAGCAATTCTTTTGAATGGTTTAGCTCATCCGTAAAATCAAACAGTTTAATTATTTCTTCTTTTTGAAACTGGCAACGTGCCTTATATAAAATATCTAATTGTGCCCCGCTTGTTTTTTGCGTTTTCGAAAAGGATGTTATCCTGCTATCACTATGTAGCGAATGATTATTGATCCTGCTATGCAATACAATTCCCTCAAGGCTTGTGCAGCGGCTTAGTGCAACATATACCTGGCCCGAAGCAAAAGCATTACCAGCGTCAATGATTGCTTTTTCAAAAGTCAGGCCCTGGCTTTTGTGTATGGTAATAGCCCATGCCAGCCTAAGCGGAAACTGGATAAATGAACCGATTTCTTCTTCGGCTATTTTGTTGGTAGCCTTATCAGGTATGTACCGAATATTTCTCCAGGTTTCTTTTTTTACTTCAATACTTACGGCTTCCCCATTGCACAAAACAAGGACCTTATCATTATCAATTTTTTTTACTACACCAATCTTTCCGTTATAATAGCGCCTCGGTTTTTCTGTATCATTTTTTATAAACATTACCTGTGCGCCAACCTTCAATCTTAATTGGTCTTCTGCCGGGTAAGCCCGTTCATTAAATTCTCCTTCAATCAACGCTTTAAAAATTTTCTCCGTTTCTTTTAACTCATTCAACGCAGAAAAATTAATAGCATCTGCTTTATTATTATGCGTGGTAAGTGTTATATAATTTTCTTCTTTTGATGGTTTAAAAGTTGGTTGGTAACGGCTATGTAGTAAATCGAAACCAGCATTGTCCATTTCATTATTACGCACCTGGTTTAGTACATTTATAAATGTTACATCGCTTTGCCTGTAAATTTTATTCAATTCTACATATACCAAAGGCTGGTTTTCTATAACCTGGCTATTAAAAAAATAGGGGCTTTTATAACAGGCCGAAAGTATTTGCCATTCCTCATCTTTTATAACCGGCGGAA
>JANMVB010000442.1:0-2099 GCA_031392305.1 Ferruginibacter sp. | reverse complement strand
GATTGAAGATTATGACAGGAGGCCATTAGATCAACAGCTAACTGCCCTTGGATTTATCCCTACTATTTATAGCCCCGCGAATTCGCTGGTAACAGGGGCATTGGTAAATAAATGCCATGAATATAAAATGAAGATCATCCCCTGGACAGTTAATGATCTTTCTAAAATTAATGAGCTGAAAAAAATGGGTGTGGATGGTATCATCACCGATTATCCAAATTTATTTAATGAATAAAACATGAACCATCAATACTCACTGGAATATGCCCGACAACTGGATAGCAGGGATGAACTTCATTCATTCAGGGAACAATTTTATGCCCCGTATTTACACAAAAAAAGAGCTATATATTTCCTCGGTAATTCATTGGGCCTACAGCCAAAAACTACACAGGAAGAAATATTAAAAATAATGGAAGGCTGGGCAAACTTTGGTGTGGAGGGCTTTTTCTTAGGCACTGACCCCTGGCTGAATTATAGCAAACACATCACTCCCCTGCTAACAGATATCATTGGTGCAAAGCCACAAGAGATTGTAACTATGAATCACCTCACGGTGAATCTACATTTGCTGATGATATCTTTTTATAGGCCCACCAGCACTCGATATAAAATTATTTGCGAGGCAAAAGCTTTTCCCTCCGACCAATATGCTTTTCAATCACAGGCAAGGCTGCATGGTTTTAATGCTGCCGATGCCATCATAGAAGTGCATCCAAAAGAGGGTGCTGATTTAATTACGAAAGAAGATATTTTATCAACGATTGAAGCACATGGAGAGAGCGTGGCATTAGTTTTATTCAGTGGCGTTAATTATTATACCGGGCAGGTATTCGATATTAAATCCATTACTGCCGCTGCTCATAAAAACGGTGCTTATGCAGGCTTCGATCTGGCACATGCTGCCGGCAATATAAAATTGCAATTGCATGATTGGGATGTAGATTTTGCCTGCTGGTGCAATTATAAATATTTAAACAGCGGGCCCGGTGCCATTGCAGGTGCGTTTGTGCATGAGCGTAACCTGGGCAATAATCAACTGCCACGCCTCGAAGGCTGGTGGGGAAATAATATAGCTAACCGCTTTAAAATGGAAAATGTTTTTACGCCTTCGCACACTGCAGAAAGCTGGAGCATGAGTACCTCGCCTATGTTATTGCTGGCAGTACACAAAGCTTCGCTTGAAATTTTTACTGCTGCTGGTTTTAACCGCTTACTTACAAAAAGCAACGCACTCAGCAATTATCTTTTTTTTGTATTAAATCATATTAACCAACGCAGTGAAAAATTCAGCATCATCACGCCGCATGATCCCGATGAACGTGGCTGCCAGGTATCACTAAGAATACATCATTATGCCAAAGCAG
Source organism: Ferruginibacter sp. (assembly GCA_031392305.1). Classification (GTDB taxonomy): domain Bacteria; phylum Bacteroidota; class Bacteroidia; order Chitinophagales; family Chitinophagaceae; genus Ferruginibacter. Next base: position 732 of record JANMVB010000442.1, on the reverse strand, counting down.
TTTTTGATACGCTGATGCCGCTGGGTATTTTTGCCGACTGGCGTGAGCCTGATGTGATAAGGATAGCGCCGGTACCACTCTACAACAGCTTTGAAGAAATATTTATATTTGCCGACATTTTGCAGCAACTATTAAATGACTGAGCATGTATAAGTTTACATATTTCACCGAAGAAGACAGCGAAAAAGTACTGGCCTTTATGAAGGAAAATTCCTTTGCCGTCATCACAGGTTTTGGTGAGCAATATCCTGTTGCCACACATATCCCACTCTCCATAGAAATGAATGAAGACGGCAGGATAATTTTTTATGGCCACCTCATGAAAAAAACAGATCATCACAAAGCTTTTGAAAATAATGAAAACGTACTGGTGGTATTTAACGGGCCGCACACTTATGTAAGTGCAAGCTGGTACACAAATCCACAGGTAGCCAGCACCTGGAATTACCTCACCGTGCACGCAAAAGGCAAAATTAAATTTACAAATGAAGAAGGCACTTACCAGGCCATAAAAGCCATCACCAATAAATATGAAGGCACAGAAAGTGCGGCATCATTTGATAAGCTGCCAAAAGAATATGTGATGAAACTTATCAAAGCCATTGTAGGTTTTAGCATAGAAGTAGAAAGTTTTGACAATGTATTTAAGTTAAGCCAAAATCACAACGAAGCAACAAGGCATAGCATCGCAGCACACCTGCATAACCGTGGCGATGAGCATTCTATAGCTGT
>JANMVB010000439.1:0-4031 GCA_031392305.1 Ferruginibacter sp. | reverse complement strand
CGGTACAAGAGTGCGACGCAACAATGATCCACACAGCTTCTTAGCCCGGACAACAAAAATATTTTGGCTAAAAAAAGTGCTGCCAGGCGCCAGACTCCGTGCGGTGTTTACCCTGTTACTACTGCTTCCGGCAGAATAATCTTTAAACAATCAGCCGTTACTTGTTGCAAATGTTTTTTGATCCGGTTTTCTAAGTCCGTAGCCGGTGAGGGCACCGGCCACGGAGAAAGAGACACGGCCTGGAGCAATCTCCTCTGGTGGCGTTGAGCCAACAAACAATAACCAAAAGGCCCCGGTAATAAAATTATTGAAAGATCTTTTGGGGCTTTTGGCTATTGTTTTAATATTAAGTACATATCCTTTTTCTCCGCACTTATTTTTTTAATTTGTTTTAGGATGCTATTAAGCTTCTATAAGTATTATCCTCAAAAAATGTTACATGTCCTGTTGCAATATCCTGGCATCCACCAACAATTCCAATCTCTCCATTTTCTAACATGTGTTCTAAAATAGTACTGCGTTCTATAATTGATTTAACTGACCGCTTAACATTGATAGTCGCTACTTTTTCTACAAACTCAATATTATTCGAATTTCGATTTTCAGTGGTTGTAAGTTCGTCATCAACAGCAGGTCTTATTTTAGTTAGCAATGCTGTAAGGTTGCCCATTTCTACGTGGTCGCAAGCACCTTTTACTGCGCCACATCTGGTGTGACCTAATACCACTATGATTTTAGCACCAGCCACCTTGCAGCCAAATTCCATACTGCCCAAAATATCTTCATTGATAATATTTCCTGCAATACGACAACTAAAAACATCACCCAAACCCTGGTCAAATATTAGTTCTGCAGAAGTACGGCTGTCTATGCAACTGAGTATTACAGCAAACGGATGTTGCCCGTCAGATGTTTCATTGGCCTGTTGCAAAAGGTTTCGGTTTACTTTTAAATTATTTACAAATCTTTCGTTTCCCTTCTTTAAAAGTTCTAATGCCATTTGAGGGGTTATGGCTGCCTGCATTTCTTTGGTTAATGTTTTCATTTTAATGTTTGTTTTGTGTGTTTATAATTTTATCCTGCCTGTTAAATGGCATGTTGCTAAAAAGAGTTAGCTGAAACAGGGATTGTTTTTTAACTTCAGGATTGTTGAGATATTGCACCTCATTTTGCTGATCCTATTTTAATGTTTTCTATTTTATGCTTCCTGAAAATTTATTTTTTCAACCCTAATGTTTTTTGTTTTTGCATTTGTTTCATAATCCTTTATTAACTCAATTACATCATAGGCAATTGACTTGGAGTTAGTGCAATCAATGATAACTTTTGAATTGTTGGGAATAGCTTCTAACGCTTTTACTACATTGGCTTTATTAAAAAATGAAACTTCCTCTGCTAAAACAAGATGATGAATTTGCTGTCCATCCTCGTTGGTTATCACTTCTTTCATGTGATGAGAGTTGCGATAACTATGGAGCAGGGCATAAAAGCCGCCCACAATCATACCCGCAGTAATTCCTTTCAATAAGTCGGTAGCTAAAATTGCCACAACCGTTACGGTGAAAGGCACAAATTGCTCCCAACCCAACTTATACATATCTCTGAACAGTGCAGGTTTAGCTAACTTATAGCCTACCATTAAAAGTATTGCAGCTAAACTAGCCAATGGTATCATATTTAATACACCTGCAATGGTGATAGCGCTTACCATTAAGAAAACACCGTGAAGAATGGCTGATAATTTTGATTTGCCCCCAAAATTTATATTTGCTGAACTACGAACGATAACCTGTGTTATTGGCAGGCCACCAATTAATCCTGAAATTATATTTCCTAAGCCCTGGGCTTTTAATTCCCTATTTGTTGGGGTAGTTCTTTTATCAGGATCCATTTTGTCTGTGGCTTCTACACAAAGCAATGTTTCTAAGCTTGCAACGATAGCGATAACAATTGCAATTTTCCAAACTTCAAAATTTGTTAATACTGAAAAATCCGGAAATGTAAATTGGCTGAAAAACCCGGAAATATTTTCAGGCACCGGAATCCTAACCACCTGGTCGGCTGCTAAAGTGAAATTGAGCATATTGTTTTGATAAAAATAGTTCATGATTATTCCCAGAATAACCACCACGATCGGCCCTTGTATCAATTGAAAAATTTTGTGTTTCTTAATCAATACCTGGTCCCATAAAATTAAAATGGCTAATGAAAGTAAAGCAATGATTACTGCCCCCGGTGTTACAAAATCAAATGCTTTAAATATTTCAGAAATGGTATTCTGTCCATCTGCCTGTAGAAAAGAATCATCTCCTTCCGGGTCTTTGTCCCAACCTAATGCATGAGGTATTTGCTTTAAAATTATCAAAAGCCCAATACCTGTAAGCATGCCTTTAATTACTGACGAAGGAAAGAAATAAGCAATGAACCCCGCTTTTGCAAATCCCAATATTAGTTGGATAACACCCGCCAAAACAACAGCAGTTAGAAATGCTGTCCATGAGCCGCCAAGCGATGCAATGGAAGTTAAAACGATAACCGCTAAACCAGCTGCCGGACCACTAACACCTAATGGGGAGCCACTGGCAATGCCTACCACAATGCCTCCAACAATACCGGCTATAATACCGGCAAATAATGGTGCACCCGATGCCAGTGCTATGCCAAGGCAAAGCGGAACAGCTACAAAGAACACTACAATACTTGCAGGTAAATCATTTTTAATGTTTTTGAATAAATTTAGTTTGTTCATGTTTTTTAGATTGTGCGACGAAGATAGGAGTATAATTTTAAAAGATAGTAATACTGTCACAGATAATTGTAAAATACTTTTGTATGTTTGCATTTAAATCAAAAGCCATATTTCAAAAGAGGTTGATGGTTAAAAAGAAGAAAAATGAAATTACAGTTACAAATAAAAATGAATGAGGCGTTATTTATTCGCAACCCGGAGCAGTCGGATTTGGGAAAAAACATTATACAGCATAGCATTCAATTGATTGATAAAAACGGGTTTGAAGCTTTTACATTTAAAAAATTGGCAGAGGATATTGGTACTACCGAAGCCGGTATTTACCGCTACTTTGAAAACAAGCATAAGTTGTTGGTTTATTTAACTGCCTGGTATTGGGGTTGGCTCGAATTTCAGATTAATTATCAAACCAATAATATTAAAGACCCTACTGTTAGGCTAAAAAGGGTTATAAAGCTATTGGCATCAACCGTGGAGGATGATGAGCTAACAGGATATGTGAATGAAGGTTTGCTGCATCAGATTGTAATTTCAGAAGGATCGAAAGCCTATTTGACCAAACAGGTTGGTGAAGATAACAAGCTCCAGTTTTTTAAACCTTACAAAGACCTGTGTGCGGTAGTTGGAAATATTATATTAGAGTGCAGCCCAAAGTACAAATACCCAAAATCTTTGGCGTCAACCATTATAGAAATGGCACACTTTCAAAATTTCTTTATGAATAATCTTCCCTCTCTCACTGACTTTGGAAAAACCAAAGAAGAAACAGGAATTATTTCTTTTCTCAACGAGCTGGTGTTTTCAAGTATTAAAAAGCTTTAATTGTCCCTGGCTTGTGCGTTGTGTTAAGTAAACACTTAAAGCAGCTATGTTTTGCAAAGTTTTTTTTTAATGAACAGGGCTTTTTGAAGATAGGGAAGTAGTATGCTATACCGCTTGAAATATTGCCAGGGTTTTAATAGCAGATGTTTTTGCACCGGGTGTTGCCATTTATTCATCGGTGGCGTTGGGTAATAAATATATGTTGTGAGATGGTACCAGTATGGCAGCACCGGTAGTAAATGGTGTAGCCGCAATGGTAAGAAGTTACTTTACCAAATTAACTGCCGCAGAAGTAAAAAAAATACTGCTGCAAGCTGTAGCATCACCCCAGGCGCAGAACTCTGTGCTGTGTCTTGTTCGTTACTCCTCTTGTTGAATTTTTTTTGTCCGGGCAAAGAAGCAGCCATGCTCAACATCGTTGCGTCGCACACTTGTACCGCATACCATTGGGGAGCTTTAA
>JANMVB010000426.1:0-3751 GCA_031392305.1 Ferruginibacter sp. | reverse complement strand
CATAAATTCGAGGATGGCGCTGCCAAAACCACCCACTACCGTTCCGTCTTCGATGGTGATGATTTTTTTGAATTTGGAAAATACTTCATGCAACAAGGCTTCATCAATTGGCTTCACAAAACGCATGTCGTAATGTGCAGGATTGATGCCTGCAGCTTTTACATCCCTGATGGCAGCAGCGGCAAAATTGCCGGGGTGGCCGAAAGATAAAATAGCCACATCCTGACCGTCTTTTACTTTTCTTCCCTTACCAATCTGTATTTCTTCAAAGGGTGTTTTCCATTCCGGCATTACCCCTTCGCCCCTTGGGTACCTGATTACAAAGGGGTGGGTATTAGTGGATAACTGTGATGTATACATGAGGTTGCGTAATTCCTTTTCATTCATTGGAGCGCTTACAACCATATTAGGTATGCAACGCATGTAGGCAATGTCATAACATCCGTGATGTGTTGGCCCATCTTCACCCACAAGCCCTGCCCTATCCAGGCAAAAAACAACAGGCAATTTTTGAATGGCTACATCATGTATCACCATATCGTAAGCTCTTTGCATAAACGAGGAGTAAATATTGCAAAACACCCTCATACCCTGTGTAGCAAGCCCGGCGCTGAGTGTAACTGCATGCTGCTCACAAATGCCTACGTCAAAAGCCCGGTCTGGCATTTTTTCCATCATATATTTTAAAGAGGAGCCGCTTGGCATTGCCGGGGTAATACCAATTATTTTTTCATTCAGCTCAGCCAACTCAATAATGGTGTGGCCAAATACATCCTGGTATTTTGAGGGCTGTGGAAGGTCGAATTTTTTCTTTACAATTTCACCGGTTATTTTATCAAAGAGACCGGGTGCATGCCACTTGGTTTGATCTTTTTCTGCGAGTGCATATCCTTTGCCTTTTACGGTTTTTATATGCAAAATTTTAGGGCCGGGGATGTCTTTCAAATCTTTTAAGGTGTCAACCAGCTTGGTAATATTGTGCCCGTCTATCGGACCGAAATAACGTAGTTTTAGCGCTTCAAAAAGATTGCTGCTTTTACTTACCATCCCTTTGAGGCTGGCCTCTAATTTACTAGCCATATCGCGGCTAAAATTTTTACCTACGGGTAATTTACCCAATGCCTTCCATACATTATCCCTCAGCTCGTTGTAAGTATGTGAGGTAGTAATATCTGTAAGGTATTCTTTTAAGGCGCCTACATTTGGATCGATGCTCATGCAGTTATCGTTGAGGATAATCAGCAGATTGCTATTGGCCGTACCGGCATGGTTCATCGCTTCAAAGGCCAGGCCGGCTGTCATGGCGCCATCGCCGATTACTGCAATATGCTGCCTGTCTTTTTCGCCTTTGTAATAACTTGCCATTGCCATACCTAGTGCCGCACTGATTGAAGTGGAAGAGTGGCCCACGCCAAATGTATCATACTCACTTTCGCTTCGGTTAGGGAAACCACTGAGGCCATGGTATTTCCTGTTTGTAGGAAAACTATCCCGCCTGCCGGTTAATATTTTATGGCCGTAAGCCTGGTGGCCCACATCCCATACCAACTGATCGTACGGTGTATTAAAAATATAGTGAAGAGCCACGCTTAATTCTACTACACCAAGGCTGGCAGCAAAGTGGCCACCATGCACACTTACTACATCAATAATGTATTGCCTTAATTCATCACAAACCTGGGGTAACTGTTCTTTGCTGACTAGTTTAAGATCTGCGGGGTTATTAATGTTTTTTAATAATTTGCCTGGTTTAATTTCCATGTTATTTTTTTGCGCTGTAAAGGTAAGTTTTTTAAGGCCTCAATGCCCAGCCTCCCTTCCCTAAAAAGGAGGGTTCCTGGACCCTAAAAATCAAAAATTCTTTTCTATTCTGCCTTCCTGCCCTCAAACGGAAGGTTCTTTTACACTGATAATTGAAACGCTGTTCTATTTAACTTTGAGTGTCATTTATTAAACATCATTTTTATTATAATGTTGTGTGGATGTGATTGAGAATTTTTATTTATACATACTGCATCATATTTAATACCAAATCTGCATCGGGGCAGTTACGTAAATAGGCTTCGCTTTCCTTTACAGTGCAAACGCCGGGGTAATCACCTTCTTTTAAATTCATATCACCAATTACCTGGAAATGTAAGTGTGGAGGCCAGTTACCATTTTCAGAAGGTTCCCCAAAATGAGCAATCACTTCTCCCCTGCTTATATATTTTCCTTGGTGTAGTTGGGCAAGATCGGCTAAACTAACGTGGCCATATAAAGTATGGAAGGAAATGGTATCTAACTGGTGTTGCATGATGATCGTAGCACCATAGTCCCCAAAATTATCATTGAATGCAAAACTATGCACCATTCCACCGAGTGGCAGATAAACTTTGGTACCTGTAGGCCCCCAAATATCTACGCCAAGATGAATGGAACGATCATTAGCACCTTCTACATCCCCCACCAAAGGCGAAACTTTGGAAACTGATGTATTGAAAAGTTCACTTCTTGTATACAACACCCTGTTTTCTTTGTAGCCGCCAATGCCATATGCTGCATTTGCATTGCTTAGTTTTTGGTTTATATATTTAGAAAATTTTCCGGTATCAGAAATGTCGGGTAAGGTGATTTCTTTATTTGCGGAAGTAAAATCGAAGGGGAACAATATTTCTTTTGCAGGATTAAAGTCAACTACTTTATGAAAGTTGTGTTTGTTTTTTTGCAGTACCAGTTCTAATTCAGTTATCATTTTATGAAGGTAGTTTATCTAAAATAAAACACCTGTTAATAACAATGCACGAAGGGTTGAAACCATGGTTTAGCTTTAAGATTGCAGGATCATTGCTGGCGACTGCTTTTGAGGAATTAAGTTTACCATAATTATATCAATTGTTTGCAACAATTTATCCTCCAATAAATTTGCGAAGGCTTCAAAATAGGCAATGGCATCTTCCCGTTTGTTTCGCTTCAGCCAGCGAAAACCTCCGGGCAAATTTTGCAAAACTTCCTTATCGCCGAGGTATTCAATATTGTGTATATCGGTTGGCGTTAATCCAATTTGGCTTAACCTTGATATAATTAATCCAATGGGTGCATTTGTTACCGGGCAAAACTCTTCACTCAGTTCCGTCCACTCACCAATACCGGTGTGTGCGTATCTTAAAATTTCTTCTTTACTAAAGTTGGTTATTACCTGTACCAAATTGCCACAGTTGCAGGCGCCATGATGGCCCCATGCATAATGGGCTCCGTTGCCGAGCCGGGTAGCTGTTTCACGAAGCGCTGCTATTAATTCAATTGTTGGATTTGCCATAGTGTTTTTATTACAGTACAAATACAGTCGGGATTAGATATTGTTTAATCAAAAGGAGAATTTACTTAGATGGTGTTGCTTTAGAAGACTTGCTCCTGCCATTTTGGAAAGACTTTAATCGTTAACTCCATAATTCTCCTTTCATTATATAACCACATTCACCATTTTATTTCTTACATAAATAATTCTTTTAGGGTCCTTCCCCTCAAGCCATTTTTGTACTACATCATTTTCCAAAACTATTTTTTCTACATCTGCCTGCTCAAGATTTAATGCCAGGTTTATATTGGCCCGTACTTTTCCATTGATAGAGATTGGGTACTCTTTAAAAGATTCCACCAAATATTTCCCATCAAAGGTTGGATAGGCAGCATCCAATATTGAACCTTCATTACTCAACTGGCGCCATAATTCTTCGGCAATATGTGGTGCATAAGGTGTAAGCAAAATCAA
>JANMVB010000393.1:0-21224 GCA_031392305.1 Ferruginibacter sp. | reverse complement strand
TCATTCTGTTCTCAAACTCTTAACCGGGTTTGCTACCGCTGCTTTTATTGCCTGGTAACTTACCGTAAGTAATGTAATGATGATAGCGCCCAATGCTGCGGCCACAAAAATCCACCACGAAATTTCTGAATGATATTGATATTGCTGCAGCCAGCCATGCATAAAATAATAAGCCACCGGCGCTGCAATGATTAATGAAATAATCACCAGCAATAAAAATTCTTTTGACAATAACCGCCATAAGTTGAAGATGCCTGCACCCAATACTTTTCGTACCCCAATTTCTTTTACACGCTGCTCCGCCATAAACGATGCCATACCAAATAAACCAAGACAGGAAATGAAAATTGCCAGTATAGAAAAGAAACTTGCCAGTTTACCAATGCGTTGCTCATCACCAAATTTTTTGGCGTATTGTTCATCAATAAATTTGTATTCGAACGGCTGTGCAGGATTGTATTTTTTAAAAACTGTTGCAATAGCAGCCAATGCTTTGTGAGAACCCATCGAAGGATTGATCTTTAAATTGACAACATATTGTGATCCGGAATTCATTACAAACACGGTACGAAAAACGGGTTCATACGGCGACTGCATCACCATATCCTTCACCACACCAAGCACATGAAATGTTTGCCCGTCCCATTGGATTGTTTCACCTACCGGATGTTGCAAACCCATAAACTTTGCGGCGGTTTCGTTTAATATAATGCCGGTTGAATCTGTTTTAAATTCCCTGGAAAAATCACGGCCTTCTTTAATTTTCCACCCAACTGTTTTACCAAATTCAGGCGATATAAACAGCACCCCAAAGTTGCCCTGCACCGATGGGTCTTTCCCCTTCCAGCTAAATCCATTGTCTATTTCGTTGAGGTTGGTGGTAGTACTGGATGACTCTGACATTTCAGCAATGGCACCTGTGTTGATTAATTCATTTCTTACCGCAGCAAAATGTTTGTGTATATCATCTGTTGACATAAACGCATGTACCAACCCTTCACGACTGTATCCAACCGGACGGTCTTTTGCAAATTCTACCTGGCGAAAAACTACGATTGTTCCGATAATTAAAATAACAGAAACTGAAAATTGCAGCACCACCAATACTTTACGTGGAATGGATGCAAAACGGCCAACACGAAAAGTACCTTTTAAAACTTTTACCGGTTTAAAAGATGACAGGTACAATGCAGGATAACTGCCTGCAATTAAACCTGTAATAATACTGAACACAATACCACATAGCCAGAACAAAGGGTTACTCCATAAGATGGAAACCTTTTTATCTGCCAGGCTGTTGAAGAAAGGAAGTGTTAACTGCACCAGCAACAATGAAAATAAAAATGCCATCATTGCGATCAATAAAGATTCAGCAAAAAATTGCTTAACCAGTTGCCCACGCAAAGAACCTATCGCTTTTCGGATGCCTACTTCTTTGGCACGCTTTTCGGAACGTGCAGTACTGAGGTTCATAAAATTGATACATGCCAGCAACAATACAAACAAGCCGATAATACCAAACAACCATACGTACTGTATCCTTCCGCCAACATTTACACCATTTTTAAACTCCTCGTACAAATGCCATTTATCCATGCCCTGCAAAAAAATTACCGGCTTAAAAGCAGCATCTGTTTTTGTTACCTTTTTTAGTTTAACATCTTTTATTTTAGCAGAAACTTTTTCCATAACTGCATTATCCGCTAACTGCACATAAGTTCTGAAAGCATTGGCACGCCAGGGATTGGTAGCTATTTCGGGCCAGTTGTTATCATCAATATATAATTGCCAGGGTGCAATAAAAGCCACCTCATTAAAGCTTGAATTTGTGGGTAGGTCTTCATACACTCCCGTTACTATCACATCAAAATTCTTATCAATCTTTATTAATTTTTGCAATGGATCTGCATCGCCAAACAAAGCTTTAGCGGTACCTGCCGAAAGTATGATGGAGTTGTTTGCTTTTAATGCTGCCCTGGTACCCTTCAGCATTTTTAGCGATAACATTTCTGTTACCTGCGGTTCAAAAAAAGTACCACTCATTGTAACCTTTGTTTCACCGCTGGTAAGAATATGATCGTACGTCCACGATGACATGGAAACATATTTAAAATCACCGCCATAACTTTTTTTAAGTTCATCCCCCATCAGGTAAGGCACTGCAACCTGGCTGCCAACCTCTCCATTAAAAGTTTGATTTTGCATTACCTGTGCAATGCGTTTATAATTACCAAAATCTTTGTTGAAGGATACCTCATTATAAATCCAAAGGCCAATCAATATGGCCACTGCCATACCCACCGAAAGCCCGGTAATATTAATTGAGGAATGCGCCTTGTTTTTAACAAGGTTGCGCCAGGCAATTTTAAAATAGTTTTTAAACATGGTGTGGATGGTTTTTTGTTTTCTGTTTGTGTTTCGCAAAAAATTTTTTTGTATTCATTTGCTTCATTTGCACATTTGCGCATTTACTCATTATCCAATATGCACATTTGCACATTTGCTTCATTTGCATATTTGCTCATTTGCCTCATTCCGTTCTCAAACTCTTCACCGGGTTGCGTAATGCTGCACCAATGGTATTGATACTTACTACTACCAGGGTCAATACAAGAATTCCCAGGCCCACTATCGCAAACATCCAGATGCTGATATTTGTGCGGTATTCATATTTTAAAAGCCAGTTGTGCATAAACAACCAGGCAACCGGCACTGCAATTAAAAAAGCGATGGCTACCAACCGCAAAAATTCACGGGAGATGAGAAATAATATTTGTTGGAGGGTAGCACCCAGCACTTTCCGTATACCAATTTCTTTAATTCTTTTTTCAATAGTGAAAGCACCGAGTCCGGCTAAACCAATGCAACAGAGAAAAATGGCGAGGCCTGCAAAAATGTTGGTGAGCTTACTCACCAGGTCTTCATTTAAAAACTTTTTTTGAAAAGAATCTTCAACAAACTGGTATTCAAAAGCATAAGCCGGGTTATGTGTTTTAAAAATTGCTTCTATTGATTTTAAAGCATTTTGAGGAAGTACGTGATCCTTCAATCTTATACTGATCCAGGAAGAGTTGCCTTTGTCAAAATAAATCATCATTGGGTCAACAGGCTTAAATGGTGACTCCATTATTACATTTTCAGTTACGCCAATCACCGTAAAATCTTTGCCGTAGCGCATCTTCATCCCTACCGGATTTTTTATACCCATAGCTTCTACTGCAGCTTTATTAAGTAACATAGAAGAAGAATCAACGGGCATTCCGGAAAAATCATTTCCTTCAACCATTTTAATACCCATGGTTTTTGTAAAATCTTTATCGGTAGTTAGTCCTGAAAAAATAATATTTAAGCTGGCTGGTTTCCCCGGCCAATCCGGTGCAGGCGACTTCCACCAAATTTCTGTGATGGGTGCCATTGTTCGGGTAACAGCACTGATGATACCTGTTTGCAGCAGATCCGTTTTTATAACATCAAAATTCTTTTGTGTATCTGCTGAACCCGGTATTGATACCAGGTTGTTAGGATTATAACCCATATCCCGGTTCTTAATTAGTTTTATTTGCTGGTACACAATGATGGTGGCAGAGATCAATACTATAGAAATTACAAATTGCGAAACGATCAGTGCATGCCTGGGCAACACAGCTTTTTTGCCGGAAATGAAAGTGCCTTTTAATACTGTCACCGGATTAAAAGAAGAAAGGTAAAGCGCAGGATAACTTCCTGCTACCAGGCCTGTAAATAAAACAATCGATAAGGCCCCCAACCAAAACTCAGCATTTGTAAGTTGTAAGTATAGTTGTTTATCAACAAGGGAGTTAAAGAGGGGCAGCAATAAAAATACTGCCAGTATGGAAACTATAAATGAAATAGTTGCAAGGATAATGGATTCAAAAAAGAATTGCATCACCAACTGTTTTTTATCTGAGCCCAGCGTTTTTCTGATGCCTACTTCTTTAGCCCTTTTTTCTGACCGGGCTGTGGAAAGATTCATAAAGTTTACGCAGGCAATCAATAAAATAATAATGGCGATAATGGTAAACATTCTTACATACTCAATCATACCGCCGATATTTTTACCATCTTTAAAATCGCTGTACAACCGCCATTTGCTCATAGGAAAACTAAAGTAGGTGCTTATCTTTTTATCCGCCGGATCATGCCGCATTTTAATTTCATTGATCTTTTTATTTATCGCTGCAATATTGGCCCCTGGCAAAGTTTGTATAAATACCAGCCACGAAGAACTGGTCCATTCAGTCATGGCCCTTTTAAGATTTTCATCTGAATAATTAAAGGGCTGAATATAATCGAATTGTAATGTAGCATTGCCCGGCACATCTTCAACAATGGCAGTAACTTTTACAGGTTGGTTGTTGTCAATTTTAATGATTTTATTGATGGGGTCTGTATTGCCAAACAACGCCCTGGCTGAAGACTGTGTTAATACGATAGCATCAGGGTCTTTGATAGCCAAAGAAGGATTCCCTTTAAGAAATTTACAGGTAAACATCTCAAAAAAATGTTCACTTACTGTATAGCCATTCTTTGTTAATTTAATATCACCATAAGCAAGATTATGTGCTTGACTGTTAGTAGTAACAACTGCATTTTTTATTTGAGCAATTTCATTTTTAATAGAAGGTGCCAAAGGAAAAACCTGGTTATTGTCAGTAAATACCTGGTTATTAAAATCACGGTGGGCCATTACCTGGTAGATATTGCTATAATTCTTATGCAGCTTATCAAAAGCCAGTTCGTCTTTTACCCATAAAAGAATGAGTATGGCGCATGTCATACCAATGGTAAGGCCCAGGATATTTACCAATGTAAACCCCTTACTTCTTAACAGGTTGCGAAAGGCAATTTTGAAATAATTTTTTAACATGGCAGACTAAGATTTATATGATTATATAATTGCAGGATGTTGGTGTGCTGGGCATTTATTGTTAGTATTTTTTTTGTCCGTACGAAGAAGCAGCCATGTGGAACATCGTTGCGTCGCACTCTTGTACCGCATACCAATTGGGAGCTTTGATTGTGTTTTAGATTATGTTATAAATTGTATTATAAAATTAAAGTCCGTTACGTAGGAACAGGCCGCGGCCTGTTCCTACAAGGCAATACGAATTAATGATTCATCTTTACAAACTGTATTTTTTTTTGACAAAACACAATTAAAGATCCTCACAGATATTCAGTACAAGAGTGCGACGCAACGATGTTTAACCGATGTGCTTCTGCCGGGACAAAAAATATTTTTTTGTTTTCATTTTCACATTATCCAATTTGCTCATTTGCTCATTTGCCCATTTGCTTATTTGCACATAGCATTACTCCGTCCTCAAACTTTTTACCGGGTTTGCTATAGCTGCTTTTATTGCCTGGAAACTAACTGTAAGAATTGTAATAAGCAATGCGCCCAAAATAGTTACACCAAAAATCCACCAACTGATGGCCGTGCGGTAATCGTATTTTTGCAGCCACTGGTGCATGCCATACCAGGCCAGCGGAACCGCTATGGCACAGGCTATAATCACGAGGCCCACAAAATCTTTCGACAATAATTTCCATAAATTAAAAACAGAAGCGCCTACAACTTTCCTGATGCCAATTTCTTTGGTACGTTGCTCGGCTACAAATAAAGCAAGGCCAAATAAACCCAGGCAGGAAATGAAAACTGCCAGCCCCGCAAACACGGTAGAGAGTTTACCGATGCGTTCTTCATCACCAAATTTTTTGTTGAAGGCGTCATCAACAAATTTGAATTCGAAGGGTGTTGCCGGATCATATTTCTTAAACGTATTTTCAATTTTAGCCAACGCTGCGGAAGGCGTAAGTGAAGGGTTTATTTTTAGCATAACAACACTGCGCTGGCTGGTATCAACATGAAAAAGAGAAGCCCTGATTGGTTCATAAGGAGACTCAACCAACATATCTTTTATTACACCAATTATTTTATATGGCCTGTCATCCCATTTTAATGTTTGGCCAATGGGGTTTTTTAACCCAATAAATTTTACTGCCGACTCATTTAAAATAAATGCTAAAGAATCTGTGGCAAACTCTCTTGAAAAATCCCTACCTTCTTTTATTTGCCAGCCAATCACTTTGCCATATTCAAATGATACGCCATTGTTTGGAAAATCAACCGCCTGGTTGGGATCTTTGCCGGCCCAGTCGAAGCCGCCGTTGCTATTCCATACTTCCGTAGCCGGGCTGGTTGCCTGCGACATTTCTACCACCACATTACTGCCCTTCAGCTCGTTGCGGAGTGCATCGTATTTTTTGTGGATAGTTTCGTTAAGGCCAGCGTACACAAGGCTCTCACGGTTATAGCCTACCGGCCTGTTTTTAGCATGTTGTATTTGCCGATATACCACAATGGTGCCGATAATTAAAATAACGGATACTGAAAATTGCAGCACCACTAAAACCTTGCGGGGCAGGGAGGCAAAGCGCCCCAACCGGAAAGTACCTTTCAATACTTTAACAGGCTGAAAGGAGGATAAATAAAGTGCCGGGTAACTGCCTGCAATTAAACCGGTAAAAATGCTGAAGCCAATACCCATGAGCCAAAAGACAGGTTCGTTCCATAACAGTGATAATTTTTTATCAGCCACTTCATTAAAAAAAGAAATGGATAGGGTTACGAGTACCAGTGATAAGATAAAAGAAAAAATTACCACCAGCAACGACTCACTAAAAAACTGCCCTATCAATTGCCCACGTGATGAACCAATTGACTTGCGCACACCCACTTCCTTGGCCCTTTTTTCGGAACGTGCCGTACTTAAATTCATAAAATTTATACAGGCCAGCAGCAATACAAACAAACCAATAATACCAAACAGCCACACATACTGAATGCGGCCACCGGTATTAATACCATTTTTAAAATCGGCCTGCAGGTGCCACTTCTTCATGGGGTGTAAAAACATGGCGGGCTTAAATCTTTTTTCTTCGGGGCTTACAACATCCAGCTTTACATTTTTAATTTTGGCCGATACTTTTTCCATATCCGCATTATCAGTCACCTCCGCAAATGTTTGGGTAAAGTTGCTGCCCCAGGGATTGTCCATATTTTTTATCCAGGGATTCTGTATTAAATAAAGCTCCCAGGGTATAATATAATTCAACTCCCTGAAAGATGTATTGTAAGGCAGGTCTTCGTAAACGCCGGTAACTTTTACATCCACTTTATTATCAAGTTTTATTATTTTTTCCAGTGGGTCAGTATTGCCAAAATAGGCTTTGGCAACAGATTCAGAAAGCAATATGGAATAAGCTTCTTTTAAACCACCCCTTGTTCCTTTAATCATTTTAAGGCTAAGCATTTCGGTAACACCCGGTTCAAAAAAAGAACCTCGTTTCAACAATTTTTTATCACCAACTGCCAGCGTGTGCTCATTGTTCCATGAGGACTGCAATACATATTTGAAGTCGCTACCATACTTATCCCTTATCTGTTGTGCCATCACGGCGGGGTTGGCAAACTGGGTAGCTATTTCGCCATTAAAAACCTGGTGCTGCATTACCCGGGCAATACGGTCGTAATTTTTATGGTATTTATTATACGACAATTCATCCCATATCCACAAACCAATCAGCATGGCAACGGCCATACCAACGGCTAAGCCACTGATGTTAATGAAGGAGAAAACTTTATTGCCGGCGAGGTTTCTCCAGGCTATTTTAAAATAATTTTTTAACATGGAATAGATGGTTTTCGGTTTTTTGTTTGTGCTTTTTGTTTGTGTTTCGTAGAAAATTTTTTGCATTCATTTTCCCATTTGCCTCATTTGCAAATTTGCACATTTGCATACTTGCCTCATTTGCACATTTACATTATTCTGTCCGCAATGATTTTACGGGGTTGGCCAGGGCTGCTTTTATTGCCTGGAAACTAACAGTTAATAAAGCTATCAGCAAGGCCACCACGCCGGCTACCACAAATACCCACCAACTGATATCTACCTTGAAGGCGAAATCCTGCAACCATTTGTACATGGCATACCAGGCAATGGGAAAAGCAAGAATTGCCGCCAACAATACAAGCCTTAAAAAATCTTTCGACAACATGGATACAAGGTTGCCAACAGATGCACCTAAAACTTTTCGTACACCAATTTCTTTTGTTCTTTGCTCTGCCATATAGGTGGCCAGGCCAAATAAACCAAGGCATGCAATAAAGATGGTGAGGATGGCAAATGCCAATGCGATTTTGCCCACCCGTTGTTCGGTGCGGTACATGTTGTCGAACGACTCATCTAAAAACTGGAAGCTAAAAGGCATGCCCGGCGCCATTACTTTCCATTTGCTTTCGATATTTTTTACAAGCTGGTTTATTTCAGTGGCCGATACCTTTAATGCTGTTGACCAGTTGCTGTACCCAATGCGAAAGCAAAGCGGGGCAATGTTTTGACGAAGCGATTCGAAGTGGAAATTTTTAACAACGCCAATGATGGTATAACTAATTGGCGTGGGTGGTACAAGATTATCAAACGTATAAATCTTTTTTCCGATTGGGTTAGTAAAGCCCAGGATTTTTGCCGTGGTTTCGTTGATAATAACTGCGGAGGAATCGCTGCCAAATTCACGGGAAAAATTTCGTCCCTGTATCAATTCCATCCCCAGCGTATTTAAGTAGTCGTAATCAATGTTCCAGGTTTGCATGTTAAACCCGTTCTTATCATTCATCACCGCCTCGCCGGAGTAAGTATTATCGCTACGGGCCGAATTACTTACAGGCAGGTAACCACTAAAGGCAGCACTTTTTACGCCGCTCATTTTAGCCAGTTCGTTTTTAAATGTTTCAGCTTTGTTGCCCAATGCATTGGTGCCATTTATTACCAGCACCTGGTCTTTATTAAAGCCAAGCTTTTTGTTTTGAATAAAATTTAACTGGTTGTAAATAATGGTAACCCCAATGATTAAAACAATGGACACAAAAAATTGAAAAACCACCAGCCCGCTGCGGAGGCCGCTTCTTTTAAAACCAGCATTTATTCGTCCCTTTAAAACAGCAATGGGCTGAAAAGAAGAAAGAAAAAAAGCAGGGTAACCACCCGCTAAAGCGCCTGCCACAAAGGGCAATAATAATAATAGCGGCAACACCTTATAGTTTAATAATGAGCCAAGGGTTAAAGATTTGGCAGACACATCATTAAAAAACGGCATTACCAAAGCAGCCAACAAAAGGGCAATCAGCAAAGCAATAAATACCATCAATGTTGATTCAGTTAAAAACTGCCATATCAATGCATTTTTATTTGTGCCTAAAACTTTTCTTATGCCTACTTCCTTAGCACGGTTGGCGGAACGGGCAGTAGATAAATTCATAAAATTGATGCAGGCTATTAATAAAATAAATACTGCTACGGCAGAAAAAATATAAACTGTTTGCATGTTTCCGTTTACGCCCAGTTCCGGAAACCTGTCAGATTTTAAATGAATATCTGTTACCGGCATCAGGTGATATTCCAGGTTGTTGCCTGCTTTTTTAAATTCATCCATACTGCTTACCTGCATAAACTGCTTAGCCTGCGGCAAAATATATTTTTCAATAACCTGTGTAAAATTCTTTTCAAATGTTTTATAGTCGGCACCTTCTTTTAGCAGAATGTAGGTTTGAAAATTATGGCTCATAAAATTCCCAAACTGATAATCTACATTATCCATAGAAAAAATAAAGTCGAAATTGAAATGCGAATTTTTGGGTATGTCCTTTATAACTGCGGTTATTTTATACAGTTTATTTTGCTCTTCATTGGTTTCAATAAACTTGCCCGCTGCGTTGGTATTTCCAAAATATTTTTTTGCGGTAGATTCAGTTATCACAACGGTATTAGGTTCGTTCAAAGCATTTTTAATGTCGCCATCAACAGCAGGCAAAGTAAATACGTTGAACAAAGTAGAATCTGCATGTGCAACGTTATGTTCATCAATAAATTCGTTCCCTTTTTTTATCAGTTTCGATCCGGAAGAATTATAAAACCGCACAAACTCTTCTACCTGCGGATAATCTTTTTTTAAGGTAGCGCCCATAGGGTCGCTGCATACAGCCAGGTTTAAATGTGTACCGCCCATTTTAATATCCGAATTTATGCGGAAGATGCGGCCTGCTTTTTCATTGTGTTGATCGTAGCTGAGTTCATCTGTAACATAGAGCGATATCAGCAAAAAACAGGATAACCCTATTGCCAACCCTGTAATATTGATGGCAGAGAAAGTTTTGTTTTTTAAAACGTTTCTCCAGGCGATCTTTAAATAATTGGTGAACATGGCAGACTAAGGTTTATATGATTATATGATTTGTAGGATGTTACTGTGTTGAGCATTTTCGTTAGTATATTTTTTTGTCCGAACGAAGAAACAGCTCTGGTCAACATCGTTGTGTCACTCCCTTGTACGATATACCTATAGGGAGCTTTGATTGTGTTATGTGTAACCTCACCACCTATTCTCCTCTCCCAATGAGAGGAGGCGTTGCTCCAAATCTTCTTGCAAATATTTTATCTTCCAAATCAACTTTATTTCTTTTAATGAACCTGGTGCAGAGAGCTTGGTTTGACTCAATTTTTTAACCTTAGTAGAAATAAGTAAGCTTTTTAATTGACCTTATTAATTTGTTGTTTCTACTAAGGTTTTAAAACTGGTTGTAATTAATGCAGCTATTTAATATTTGCCTTTTAATTCATCTTTACAAGACGTAGCTTTTTTTTGACAAAACACAATTAAAGATCCACATTGGTATTCAGTACAAGAGTGCGACGCAACAATGTTTAATCGAAGTACTTCTGCCGGGACAATAACTATTTTTTGTATTCATTTACAATTTAAAAATTGAACGCTGGCCGCAACTATTTTGACATTTTCACATTTTCACATTTTCAAATTTGCACATTTGCACATTTGCACATTTCTTCATTTGCACATTTGCTTTATTCTGTTCTTAAACTTTTAACCGGGTTGGCCACTGCCGCTTTTATTGCCTGGTAACTTACCGTAACAATGGCGATAAAGATGGATGCAATGCCTGCAAGTGCGAAAACCCACCACTCAATGCCAATGCGGTAATTAAATGTTTGCAACCACTCGTGCATAGCCCAATATGCAATTGGCGACGCAATTAAAAATGACACAAATACCAGCTTTAAAAAATCGATGGATAACAGGGAAGCGATGCCTCCAACACTAGCGCCCAATACCTTGCGCACCCCTATTTCTTTAATGCGGTTTTCAGCCATATAGGTAGCAAGGCCAAATAAGCCAAGGCAGGAAATAAAAACGGTGAGTGCGGCAAACAATCCTGCGAGGGTGCCGATACGTTTCTCATCTTTAAACTTCAACGAATATTCTTCATCAACAAACTTATAATCGAAAGGATACTGCGGATTGTATTGCTTAAAAATCTGCTCCATGATGGCAAGGTTGGCAGTGGTTGTTTTTGCGGGATTTAATTTTATATGCATTACATTAAACCATGAGTTGGGGCCCATCACCATTAGCGGACTTATTTTTTGGTAAGGAGATTCATAAATAAAATCTTTGATTATGCCTATCACCTTCCAATCGCTGCCATCACCTTTTACTGTTTGGCCCACGGGATCTTTCAGGCGCATTGTTTTTACGGCAGTCTCATTGAGCAGCATGGCGGTAGAATCGGAGGGAAATTTTTGTATATCAATATCCCTGCCCTGCACCAATTGCACATTCATCGTTTTTACAAAGTCAGCATCAGAAGCCATCCTGATAAAGTCTATCTTATTGTCTTCACCGGCACTGCCGGGCCAGCTCCAACCCCAGCCATCGCTGTAGCGCTGCGTTATTGGGCTCATAGATTTTGTAACGGCAGTACCTGCGCCTTTAAGCAGTAGTTCGTTTTTTATAAGATCGTAATGTTTGCCAATGTCGCCCTGCAGATTTATATACACCAGGTTATTGCGGGAGTAACCTGTATCCCTGTCTTCGGCATGTTGTATCTGGTGCTTTACAATGATGGTGCAGATAATAAGTGCGATGGCAAATGTGAATTGCAATACCACCAACACTTTGCGTGGCGTAACCAACGCATGAGAGGCTTTGAAAGTACCCTTCAACACTTTTACCGGCTGGTAAGCCGATAAATAAAAGGCAGGGTAGCTACCCGCAAGCAGGCCGGTAAACAAAATAAACAGCACGGCAAACAACCAGTAAAAAGGATCACCAAAATTGATAAATAATTCTTTATCGACGAGGTTATTAAATGCCGGCAAAGCTACCAACACCAGCACAACGGCAATAACTGCGGCAAGGAAAGCTATCAAAATACTCTCGCCGATGAATTGAGAAACAAGCGAACTTTTTTGTGCGCCCACTACTTTTCTTATGCCAACTTCTTTTGCTCTTTTCTCACTGCGGGCAGTACTCAGGTTCATAAAATTGATACAGGCTATCAACAAAATAAAGGCAGCGATGATGGCAAACAATTTTACCCTTTCAATGCGGCCGGCAACGTACACACCATTTACCGGTTTAGAATATAACCAGGTATCGCTGAACAATTGCGTAAAGACTTGTGTAGTTGCTTTTTCGCCATCCTTTGTATGATCGATGGTGATATTTTTTACCCGTGCATCAAAGCGGGCCTGGGTAATACCGGGCTTTAATAAAATAAAAGTTTTTACAGAATTGTTGCCCCAGTTTTTATCATCGCCACCAATTTTTGTAAGGTAGGCCCAGGGTAAAATGTATTCAAAATTGAAACGGGTATTGTTGGGAAGGTCTTTTAACACACCGGTTACAGTAAAGTTATCGGTGCTGTCAATCCGAATTACTTTGCCCATGGCATCTTCGTTGCCAAATAATTTTTTAGACGTTTTTTCGGTAAGTACAATATTGTAGTTTCCTTTTAAAGCATCTTTATTTCCTTTTAATAATGGCAGGCTGAACATGTGTAAAAACCCGGAGTCGGCAATGAGTCCGTTTACATTTAAACGTTTTTCGCCGACGGTAAATAAAAATTCCTTATTGGTTGTTCTTACAGCATCTTCCACCTCGGAAAAATCCTGCTTAAGTGCAGGTGCCAATGGCTTGGAGGTTTGGGGCCAGGCCCAGGTTTCGCCACCAAATTTATCCCTGTTATTGGCGAGGTAGAGACGGTCATTATGCTCATGAAATTTATCGTGACTTACTTCATTTTGTATCCATAAAAAGATAAGCATGGCACTTGCCATACCGATGGCAAGGCCAAGTATATTGATGGCAGAAAAACCTTTGTTGCGGGAAAGGTTGCGGTATGATATTTTGAAGAAGTTTTTGATCATGGTGGTATAATTTCAAGCAAAGACGCTAAGGAGCAAAGGCGCTAAGTTTGTGTTTTGTGTTAGCTTTTGATTGTTGATGAGGTTTGAAGACCCTGTTTTGCCCCGTCCCCTAAAGGGAAGGTCTTCTGCCCTTATGCTTTTTCTGCGAGAACTTCACTTGGTTGTAGAGTGATGATTTTCAGATTCCCTTTCTTCATTACTCATCACTCATTACTCATTACTCATCACTCATTCCCTACACCAATATATTCTCCGTAACTGTTTGCCCATCCAACATGCGGATGATGCGGTGGCTGTACCGGGCATCGTGTTCGCTGTGGGTTACCATTATTACGGTGGTGCCTTGCTCGTTGAGGTCAGTTAGTAATTGCATTACTTCGTTGCCGTTGCTGCTATCGAGGTTTCCTGTTGGTTCATCTGCTAATATCAATTTTGGTTTATTTACTACTGCCCTTGCTACGGCTACACGTTGCTGTTGGCCACCGCTTAACTGCTGGGGGTAGTGGTTTCTGCGGTGCATGATTTGCATCTTGTCCAGCACCTCTTCTACCCGCTTTTTTCTATCGGCTGGTTTTACGCCGGTGTATATGAGTGGCAGCTCTACATTTTCAAATACAGTTAGTTCATCAATGAGGTTAAAACTCTGGAAAACGAAGCCAATGTTGCGTTTGCGAAGGTCGGCCCGTTTGCGTTCGTTGAATTTGGCTACTTCAATACCATTAAATACAAAGCTGCCGCCATCTTGGTCGTCGAGCAAACCAAGGATATTGAGGAGCGTACTTTTGCCACAACCCGAGGGGCCCATAATTGCTACGAATTCGCCTTCTTTAATATCAATGGATAATTTACTGAGGGCAACGGTTTCTACTTCTTCGGTGCGATAAATTTTTTCGAGATCCTGGATATGTATCATATTATTTGTTGGTTGATGATTTTATTTATTTGGTATGTTGTTGTGCTATAATACAGCTGCTGTTTACAATAACTGCTTTATAAAACGTAAGCAGGTTGCCCATTGTACTAAAAGTACAAGAGGGCGATGCAACGATGTTGCCCATAGTTCGTTAGCCCGGACAAAAATGTATTTGAAAATTCATACAATTACAATTTTAAAAGTGTACTGAGCGGCATCATCATCCTGTCGCTTTCTGTAATTGCAGGTTTTGAATGCTCCCTGTTTTTTTGTACCGCTACTGAAGTGGCTGTGCATTTTTTAATGCTGATGCAAGTTTCCTCATGGGATGATGTGAAACATATCATCATCAGCATAAGAAAAGCGATGTTTTTAATTTGTTGTTTCATAATAAAACTTATTTACTTTATAAACTTTATTTACTTTATAAACTTATCAACCTGCTACTCTTTCTTCAACACAAGCTCCTGTATATTTCCATAGTTTTCATAACTGCTGGTGATCACTTTATCGCCGGGTTGCAGGCCTTGTAACACTTCATAGTAATCAGGGTTTTGGCTGCCCAACTGGATATCAACTTTGTAAGCTATGGAGCCATTTTCGTTTACTTTAAAAATCCAGTTGCCGCCACTTTGCTGGTAGAAGCCACCCTTTGCAAGCAGCAGGGCTTTTCGTTCATCGCTTAAGGCCAGCCTTATCTGCAACGTTTGTCCCCGCCTGATACCAGCGGGTATGCTATCATTAAATTCCATATCTACCTGGAACCTTCCTGCAGTAACCTGTGTATATACTTTTTTAATGGTGAGTTTATAATTTTTTCCGGCCAGTAAACACTCACCGCCGAGGCCGATAAATATCCTGGAAATATAATGTTCATCCACATTTACCCTTGCTTTAAAACCCGTGGTTACATCTATCTGCCCGAGGCGTTCACCTTTATTTTTATTTTGGCCAATCTCTGCATCCAGCGATGTAAGCTGGCCATCAATTGGTGAACGCACAATGAGGTCGCCAACTTTTTTCCGCATGAGTGC
The DNA here is from genome assembly GCA_031392305.1 of Ferruginibacter sp. Classification (GTDB taxonomy): domain Bacteria; phylum Bacteroidota; class Bacteroidia; order Chitinophagales; family Chitinophagaceae; genus Ferruginibacter. The sequence continues at coordinate 5,970 of JANMVB010000393.1, read as the reverse complement.
AAGGGTGTTGCGCATGCGCTCATACGATTCGGTTGACTGGCCTACCTGCAGTTTCATGGAGCTGCCGTCCTGCTTTAAAATATCTTCTGCCAGCTTTCTTCTCTTTACCTGGTAGTTGTACAAATTAAGGCTCGATTCATACTCCTGCCGGCCAATTACTTTTTGATCGTACAATTTTTTATTGAGGTTGTACAGGCGCTGGGCTTCTGTTAATGCATTGTCAACATCAGCCATTTGTGTTTGCCTGTTCATGGAGTTTTGCTCTGCATTATTTTTTGTATTCTGCATTTGCGTAAGCACATTAAAAACCGATGTTTCCTGGTTGGCAAGGCTTAGTTCCAGGTCGGTATTGCTCAGCCGCATAATCGGCTGATCCTTTTTCATTATTGCTCCATCGTCAACAAATTTTTCTTCTACCCTGCCGCCTTCCATTGCATCTAAATAAATTGTAGTAACCGGCAGCACTATACCATCTACCGGTATAAATTCCTGGAAGGGCCCCTGTGTAATTTCGCTGATGGTAATACGGTCTGTTACCACATTTAATTTCGATTTGCCGGATGAATAATACACACTGGCACTTATTAAACCAATCAATGCCACCGCACCTGCGATGTACATGATCCTTTTGCTGTTCCAAAACTTTTTTTCAATTACCCTGTCCATAATATTGAGTTACTGTATTTACGTTGCTTTTATTTTTTTCTTTTTGATTGACGTGTCCGCTTTTTCCACCAATACTGATACAATGGTATGCCAAAGTGTAGTATTTTATGAATCAACTACTTATGAAAAAATTCAGATAGCCACTGTACGGTATCAGTACAATAAGTGTTCGGTTTTGATACACTTTTTTCAGATGAATTTTAGGAGGCATTTTTTTCTTTTAACGAATGAAAAATGAAACAGTTACTGGTGCAATTAAAATTTGTATCAAAGAAACCTCCGGGTGGTGAATGTTTTTTTGCGGCGTTGAATATTCCAAAGGTCGGCTGCAGTAAAACTTTTGGGTGCCGGGCTGGTAAAATTCAATGCTAGTATTTCCTTCACCATGGCCATTAAATTTTGAACCTGGTGGTTGTTTAAACCGGTAAACAAAGGGGTTGATTGCGTTTTCATGTTATCAGTTTTTTGATTGTTTTTAAAATGAATGTTTGTGCCAATGATATATGTAAAGCGATGCCAAAATACAAGCAGGTGTTTTTCAACGATTTAGAAAAATGAAAAATTTTAGGCTGTACGAAAATGATACATCCTGTATCCTTTTTTGATACAGGTGAAGGAGGCAAAATTTATTTATAAATTATCGGTGGGTACTATTTTTATACTTCGCAAGGCATAAAAAAGTGAATACAATTTTTTGTCCAGGCAGTGAAGCAATGAGCAGCACCCTTGCATCGCCCTCTTGTACCGCATATCAATTGGAATCTTTAATTGCGTTTTAAAGAATAATTAATATTACCCCTTTTGGAACATCCAGATTTTTCGGGAAGGGGATAGAGATAAACAAAACAATATTTATTAATTTACCAGATGTGCAGTATAATTATGGTATAATTGTGCTCTAAAATAAAAGGTGAAAAATATAACTGGTAGCAGATTTTTACAAATGAATTAAACTGCACAAAATAAAAAACGATGAATTTAAAAAACGCAAACATACTGGTGATTGATGACGATACAGATGTGCTGACGGCAGTAAAATTATTGTTGAAAACCGAAGCCAAAGAAGTAGTTACAGAAAAAAATCCGGAGAATATAAAACACCTGCTGGCTGCAACAAAGTTTGATATTGTATTGCTGGATATGAATTACAACAGCAGCATCAACACCGGCAATGAGGGCATTTTCTGGCTCAAAAAAATTAAAGAGCAGGACGAAAATATGGCGGTAATTATGATTACAGCCTACGGTGATATTGACCTGGCAGTACGTTCGCTAAAAGAAGGCGCTGCAGACTTTATGATAAAGCCCTGGCACAATGAAAAACTGGTAAGCACCATCACCGAGTTGCTGGCGAAAAAAAATTCAGGAAAAGCTACCCCTTCCTTAAAAGTGGCCAACAACTCTGTAATTGGTAACCAACTGTTAGGCACCAGTGAAGTAATGCAGGAGATATTTTATAAGATAGAAAAGATAGCACCCACCGATGCCAATGTATTGATACTGGGCGAAAACGGTACCGGTAAAGAACTGGTGGCGCAGGCCATTTATCAAAAATCGCTGAGGGCACAAAAGGCTTTTGTAAAAGTAGATGTTGGCGCACTCACAGAGTCGTTGTTTGAGAGCGAATTATTTGGCCATAAAAAAGGTGCGTTTACAGATGCCCGTGAAGACAGGGTTGGCCGTTTTGAATCTGCTAATGACGGCACTTTATTTTTGGATGAAATTGGCAACATTACTTTACAGCAACAGGCAAAGCTGCTAACGGTGTTGCAGGGCCGACATATTACCCGGCTGGGTAGCAACGAATCTATCCCTATTAATATTAGGCTGGTATGTGCCACCAACCTGCCACTGGCAGAACTGGCAAATGAAAACAGGTTCAGGAAAGACCTTGTTTATCGCATTAATACGGTAGAAATTACCATCCCGCCGCTGCGTAAAAGGAAAGACGATATACTGATGCTGGCAAAATATTATGCAAAAATTTATGCAGATAAATATATAAAAGCGGTACCCGAATTTGATGCAGGATGCCAGGAAAAATTATTAAATTATACCTATCCCGGCAATGTAAGGGAATTGCAATACAGTATTGAAAGAGCGGTAATAATGGCCGACCAGGACTTGCTGCAGGCAAGCGATATTATTTTTTCGCCGCTTGAAACTACCAGCGTGATGAACGAAGAAGCCGGCGACCTAAAGCTGAGCAGTATGGAAAAAAATACCATCCTGAAGGTAATTGAAAAACACAGTGGTAATATTTCGAAAGCTGCCAAAGAACTGGGCATTACACGAACTGCACTTTACCGAAGATTAAGTAAATATGAAATTTAAAAAATTTGAATGGGCGCTATCCCTCAGGATAATACTGCTGCTTGCAATGCTGAGTGGCATTGCATTTTTACTGGCAAAACAGAGTTATACATTTGCCGGCCTCTGCAGTATTGTGATGATATTTTTGGTGATAGACCTGTTTCGCTTTACCAATAAAAGCAATGCAGAATTACAGCAGTTTGTAGAGTCTGTTCATTACCGTGATTTCTCCCGCAGGTTTGATGAAAAAAATGCCCCTGCATCACTGCAGCCCATGCGAAAAGGCTTTAATGAAATCAACACCACCTTCAAATTAATCAGTAAAGAAAAGGAAACACAATATGTCTATCTGCAAAATATTCTGGAGCTGGTAGACACCGGAATATTATCTTATGAGCATAGCAGTGGCGATGTAATGTGGATGAATGAAACACTTAAACAATTGTTGCAGGTGCCTTATATAAAAACCATTCACTCCCTTAAAAAAAGAGAAGAAAATGTGTATGCAGAAATTATCGCTATCAATCCCGGCGAAAATAAAGTGATCTCTTTAAAGAGCGATAAAACACATTTTAAAGTATTGATGAGTGCCACGGCTTTTCAAACAGATGGCAAAAAATATAAGCTCATTGCCTTTCAAAATATCAATGAAGCATTGGAAGAAACAGAATCAAAGGCATGGCAAAAACTGCTGAGTGTGATGACACATGAGATCATGAATTCTGTTGCCCCCATCTCATCACTGGCCGACACTTTAAAAAATCGTTTGCAATTAGCCGTTAGCGACCTGGATAATAAAAGCGGTTCGGTTGATGACCTGGAGCTGGGCATTGACACCATAAAAAGAAGAAGCGAAGGCTTATTGAAATTTGCAGAAACCTACCGGAACCTCAATAAAATTAATACCCTCACTGTAAAGAAAATATACGTCCGTGATTTGTTTGAGGCCATGCATAATTTGATGCAGCCAACCCTCACACAAAAGAATATTGAGCTCGAAATAATTTTAAAAGACCCCGACCTGATGCTGGAAGCGGATGCCACTTTAATAGAGCAGGTACTCATCAACCTGGTAGTAAATGCTACCGATGCAGTAAAGGAAAAAGACCTGCCACGGATCATGCTCTCCGCCTATATTACCCCCACCAATAAAGTAGTAATAAAAATAGCCGACAATGGCAGTGGTATGCCCGAAGAATTAATTGAAAAAATATTCATCCCATTTTTTAGCACCCGCAAAACCGGTAGTGGCATAGGTCTTAGTCTTTGCAAGCAAATAATGCTGTTGCACAAAGGAACTATACAGGTGCAGAGTGTTGAGGGTGAAGGGTCAGCTTTTTTGTTGTATTTTTAAAGCCCATTGCAGACCCCACTCCAGCCCCCCTGCCCCCCGAAGGGGGGTTCTTAGAACTTTTATCATTTGGAGATTATGCTGCTTTTTTGTCCGGACTAAAATTTTTCATGGCAACATCGTTGTGTCACTCACTTGTGCCGCATACCTATGGGGAACTTTAATTGCGTTATACATTTTTCACGCAAAGACGCAAAGGCGCAAAGAAAAAAAAGTTTAAGTACAGATAAATTTCTTTGGGCCTTTGCGGTTTGGTTTGTAAATAACTATCACTAAATTTTTATGGTAACACTTACCTTTTGTCCAACCACTTGTTTGTGGCCCGGACTAATTTTTTCTGTTTCTGTATCCAGCTCCAGTTTTGAAATGATTAAACCGGTTTCATCCTGAAATTTTTTGATTGTTTGCAGGATGCTTCTTTCAACCTGTAGTTTCTTTTCTTTTACTTCTTCGATTTGCATGTTTTTATTTTTTAAATTTTACCTGAAAATGTATTGAATGAATTTGAAGTTATTTATATGCCGGTAAAGGAATAACAATGTACATAATCCTTTGCAAATGTTTATTTACTAATTGTAAAATTATTTTAGTGGTGAAGATTATAAAATTAAAAAATAAGTCCATGCCTGCATTCGACGATTCATATTAAAAACAAGGCTAACAGTAAAATAAAAACTATGCTTGAAATGCTCAACACAATACTCATGAAAGAAAAACTACGATAGGTTTCCTCCATGCTCAATCCGCTAAATTGAGCTATCACCCAAAAGTAAGCATCGTTGGTATGGCTTACCATCATTGCACCTGAGGCTGTTGCACTCAGCAATAATGACAACTGAAAGGGCTCCTTAAACCCTGCTATCACTGCAATGGGCGCCAGTATGGATGTGGCTACAATAATTGCTGAAGTGGTAGAACCCTGGGCTGTTTTTAAAAGGCAACCAATGGCGTAGGCAATCAATAAAAATGCAATGGAAGAAAAACTTCCATTGTTCACCCATTCCTGAACCATATCGGCAAGGGGAGTTTTCTTTAGCACATTTCCAAATACACCACCGGCACCAACAAGTATAAGAATCGGGCCGGCATGGCGTATGGCTTCTACCATCCAGCTGTTAAAGATTTTTGCTTCTTTTCTTTTTACAAGTAATAAAGAAAAGGCCAGGCCGGTAAGCAATGCCACCACCGGGCTGCCAAAAAATAGCAAACCATTTTTTAAAGCACCCGGCATTGAAAACAGCTCCGTTAAAGAACCTGCAGCAATCAGCACTACGGGCATTATTACCGGTAAAACACTTTTCCATAATACCGGAAGCTGTTGTATTTCACCTTCACTTATTTCATCAGTTGCTTCCTTACTTTTAAGCTTGTTTAAAAATTTTGATGCAAATACCCAGCATAATATTGTTGTGGGGATACTAATTAAAAAGCCGGTTAAAATAACTGTACCGAGGTGTTGGCCCAAACCCAGGTTGGCTGCACCGGCCAACGAACCGGGATGTGGAGGCAAAAAAGTATGGGTGATGTATAAACCACCTGCCAGGCCACCTACAATGGCGGTATATGATTTTTTACTTTCCCGGCTGAGGGGTTTTGTAAGTCCGTTTAAAATAACAAAGCCGCTATCGCAAAATATGGGG
>JANMVB010000382.1:0-2326 GCA_031392305.1 Ferruginibacter sp. | reverse complement strand
TTCCCGTTCACTCAGCGGCTTATCCCTCATCAGGTGTTCAAGCTTTGCTACATCCTTGTGCGAATAGTACAATATGCACCTTCCTTCCATCCCATCCCTTCCAGCCCTGCCGGTTTCCTGGTAATAATTTTCAATGGATTTTGGGATATTAAAATGTATTACAAAACGCACATCGGGCTTATCTATACCCATTCCAAATGCAATGGTGGCAACTATTACCTGTACATCTTCATTCAAAAAAAGGTCTTGTCTTTCAGCCCGTAGTTTACTATCAAGGCCGGCGTGATAGGCCACTGCTTTTATCCCGTTTGCCATCAGCATGTCTGCCAGTTCTTCGGTTGTTTTTCTGTTTAAGGTGTAAATGATGCCGCTCTTCCCTTTGTTTTGAGAAATAAAACGTACAATACTTGTAACGGTTTGTTCCTTTTTAATCTTGGGTAATATCTCGTAGTATAAATTGGGGCGGTTAAAGGATGAAATAAAAATTTTCGGGTTTCTTAGGCCCAGGTTTCTTAAAATATCACTTTGTACTTTGGGTGTTGCAGTTGCCGTAAGCGCAATCATGGGTGCATCAGGATTTATCATTTCCATCATTTCCCTCAGCCTGCGGTATTCAGGCCTGAAATCATGCCCCCACTCGGATATGCAATGAGCTTCATCCACTGCAAAGAATGAAACATTCAGGTCTTTAAAAAATTCAATATTCTCCACCTTAGTAAGTGTTTCAGGGGCCACGTACAACATTTTTGTTTTGCCGGTTGTAAGGTCGTCTTTAACTATTTTTTGCTGGCCTTTATTGAGTGTGCTGTTTAAAAAATGGGCCACATCATCTTTACTGCTGTAGCTTCTTACAAGGTCCACCTGGTTTTTCATCAGGGCAATTAACGGGGAAACAATTATGGCGCAGCCTTCACTAATGATGGCCGGCAACTGGTAGCACAAACTTTTGCCACCACCCGTAGGCATTATCACCAATGCGTCGTTACCTGCCAATAAATTTTTTATGATTGATTCCTGCGGTTCCTTAAAACCATCAAACCCAAAATAGTCTTGTAACTGGGCTGTAAGATTTAGATTTTTCTCTGTACTGATTGCTTTTACCGCTTTTGTACCAAGCGTTTTGGGCTTGCTTTCTTTTATTGAAACGGGTTTTGATTTTGCTTTTACTGTAGCCATAATAGTCTTTTACCTCAAGCTGGTTTTATATATTTATAGGATTCAAAAAATTCAACGGTTAACTAAATAATTAATTAAAATGCCAATGAAATTTTTTAAAAGGGTAGCGAAGTTACTTTATTGGCGCTGCAAATTCAAATCAAAAAGGCACCCGTGAAAAGACTATTAAGATAAACAAATTCTATTAAAGTAAATAAGGATATATTACTTAAGCTGCGAACTTTGCGTTATGAACGATTTAAAGTAGGTTTGCTGCTTTGAAATGATCGATAAAGCCATCAAACATATTGCACTGCAAACTATTCAAATAGAAGCCGATGCCATCAGGAGGCTTAAAGATTATGTGGATGCAGAATTTGAAAAAGCATTGGAAACAATTGCTGCATCAAAAGGCAGGCTGGTGGTGAGTGGCATTGGCAAAAGCGCCATTATTGCCCAGAAAATTGTGGCCACATTTAACAGTACGGGCACACCCTCCGTATTCATGCATGCTGCAGATGCTATCCACGGCGACCTGGGCATGGTACAGCAAGATGATATCATTCTCCTCATCAGTAAAAGTGGTGATAGCCCCGAGATAAAAGTACTGGTTCCGCTTATAAAAAATTTTGGTAATACGCTCATTGGAATGGTTGGCAATACCACATCTTTTCTTGCAAATCAAAGTGATATAATATTAAACACCACTATTGAGCTGGAAGCCTGCCCAAATAACTTGGCACCCACTACAAGTACCACCGCTCAAATGGTAATGGGTGATGCGCTGGCAGTTTGCCTCATGGAAATTAACCAGTTTGGCACATCTGATTTTGCAAAATTTCATCCCGGCGGTGCTTTAGGTAAACGGCTTTTTTTAAACCTTGCCAACCTTGCTGCTCAAAATGAGCAGCCAGCAGTAAAAGGAAATGCTACCATTAGAGAAGTGATTGTTGAAATGACCAGGAAACGTTTAGGCGTAACTGTGGTGGTAAGTGAAGATAACCGTGTGGAGGGAATTATTACTGATGGTGATCTTCGCCGTATGCTACAGAAAGAACGTAGTTTTGACGGCCTGCAGGCAAAAGATATTATGTCTGAAAACCCAATAACCACCCCATCAACTTTATTGGCAGTGGATGCCCTTGAAATTATGAAATCAAAAAATATTAGT
>JANMVB010000376.1:0-2988 GCA_031392305.1 Ferruginibacter sp. | reverse complement strand
ATTTCCGGTAAAGATTTAACGGTATATCATACAGAAGTTTCGCCGGAGTGGGAGGGCAAAGGGATAGCAAAAATATTAGTGACAACAATGGTGGAGCATGCCCGGATGAATGGATTAAAAGTGATACCCCTTTGCCCTTATGTGCATATAGAATTTAAACGCCACCCCGAAGAATATGCTGATGTATGGAACAGGAATGAAGAATAAAAAACTCCTTTTGTTGGCTGGTTCGGCTAATTATTATGTGGGAAAAGTTGCCGTTAGATATTCAGTACAAGAGGGCGATGCAACGATGTTCCTCATTGTTTCTTAGCCCGGACAAAAACTTTTTACTTTCACAAAAAATATACACCATTCATTTTTATCTTAAACCGATTTTAAAATGGAAAAGTTAATAACTGGCATACACCATGTAACAGCCATCGCCGGCAACGCACAAAAAAATATTGATTTTTATGCCGGCGTTTTAGGGTTGCGGTTAGTAAAGAAAACGGTGAACTTTGATGCGCCTGAAGTGTATCATTTTTATTACGGCGACGATGTGGGCAACCCCGGTAGCATCCTTACTTTTTTTCCGTATGAGGGCCTGGTAAAAGGCCGGCACGGAAAAGGGATGTTGAACACCACTGCGTTTTCTGTGCCACTTACTTCGCTTAATTACTGGTTAAAAAGATTGCAACGATTTGGTATAAAATATAAACAACCTACGGAAAGATTTGAAAGTGAAGCAGTAGTTTACCTGGAAGATAATGATGGCCTGGGATTGGAGCTGGTGTTTAATGACACTGACAAAAGGCCCGGAATTTTACAGGGTAATATTGCACCTGAAAATGCTATAAAAGGTTTTTACAATGTAGAGATTTGGGAAGAGGGGTACGAACGCACCGCAGGTTTGTTAACCGAACAATTAGATCATATCCTAATTGCTGAAAAGGGAAACCGTTTTCGCTTTGCTGCAACCAACACGCCGGGAAATTTTATCGATATTCTTTGCTCACCTGATAGTATGAAAGGCCTTGCTGGAAGTGGCACGGTACACCATATTGCATTTGCCACACCGGATAAAGAAACGCAGGCCGCATTGCGCTTAAAAGTGGTGAAAAGAATGCTTAATCCTACACCCATTCTGGATAGAAATTATTTTACTTCCATTTATTTTAGGGAACCCGGCGGTGTATTATTTGAAGTGGCAACTGCAGGCCCGGGCTTTGCGATTGATGAAGAAAAAGACCAGTTGGGCAAGGCATTAAAATTACCTGCACAATACGAAGCACAAAGGAACGAATTGGAAAAAATATTAACACCCATACAATTAAATGATGAACAGTATAAATAAAGCTCATGCAAAAAATATAGTAGTTGCAGGCAAAAATTTAAAAGATGCAGATAAGGTTTTAATCATGCTTCATGGGCGTGGTGCTTCTGCTGAAGATATACTTTCACTGTCTGCTCATTTGCAGGTAAAAGATTTTGCATTACTTGCCCCGCAGGCAACGGGCAACAGTTGGTATCCTTATTCTTTTTTGGCGCCACCTGCGCAAAATGAGCCCTGGCTTACATCAGCGCTTACACTCATAAAAGAAATGATGGATGATGTAATTGCTGCAGGCATTGCAAAAGAAAATATTTACTTCCTCGGTTTTAGCCAGGGCGCTTGTTTAACGCTTGAATTTGTAGCCCGTAATGCTGCAAAGTATGGAGGTGTGGTGGCATTTACCGGCGGGCTGATCGGCGATAAAATTTATGATGAAAATTATAGCGGTGATTTTTCTGCAACGCCGGTTTTTATTGCATCCAGCGATCCTGATCCGCATATACCGGTTGAAAGAGTGAATGCATCCGCGGCGATTATTGAAAAGATGAATGCCCGTACTACAAAAATAATTTACAAAAATATGGGGCATACTGTTAGCACGGATGAAATAAACCAGGTGAATAATTTAATTTTCAATGCTGCAAATACTTGATTGCTGTACAAAATAAAAATGATTGTCCGGGCTAAGAAGCAGTGTGGTACATTGTTGTGTCACTCACTTGTACTGAATACCTTTTGGCAACTTTAATTGCGTTATAACGATACACTTGGAATGCATCCTGTTGAAAAGAATAAAATCTTTTTCACCTATGCAGCGAAAAAATCTGTCATTAAATAACGGCCTTTCTTATTTTTATAAGTTGTTTTAATAATGGCTCCAGCAAATCAAGCTGCAACATATTTGCCCCATCGCTTAATGCCTTTGATGGGTTGGGATGTGTTTCAATAAATAAACCATCGGCACCGGTAGCAATGGCCGCTTTGGCAATGGTTTCAATCAGTTCGGGGTTACCGCCGGTAACTCCGCCAGCCTGGTTGGGTTGTTGTAAAGAATGGGTACAATCCATAATTACCGGCACATTTATTTCCTTCATCCAGGTAATGTTGCGGTAATCAACCACCAGGTCGGTATAACCAAAACTATTTCCTCTTTCAATCAATCCAACCTTATCATTTCCGGCGGCATTTATTTTTTCAACAGCAAATCTCATAGATGGCCCGTTTAAAAATTGCCCTTTTTTTACATTAACGATCTTACCGGTTTTCGCTGCCGCAATTAAAAGATCTGTTTGCCTGCAAAGGAATGCAGGTATTTGTAAAATGTCTACATACTCTGCCGCACGGGTTGCCTCTTCATGTGTGTGTACATCAGTGATGACAGGAATTGAAAAATGTTTACCAACTTTTTGAATTAGTTGCATGGCCTCAACATCTCCAATACCTGTGAAAGAGTCGGCACTTGTTCTGTTTGCTTTACGATAAGAAGCCTTCAACACATAAGCTATCCCAAGTTTTTTACATATACCTGATACCTTTTCCGCTATTTCAAAAACCATATGTTCATCCTCTACAACGCAGGGACCAGCTAGAAGAAAGAAATTGTCCGGATCATATTGTTGTGATGCAAATAAGTTTGATAAACTGTTATCCATTCGGCAAAAGTAGGCGTAAAA
>JANMVB010000372.1:0-12473 GCA_031392305.1 Ferruginibacter sp. | reverse complement strand
GAACGATTTCTGACATATGCTCAACACCCATCAGAAAGACAATCGTCCCGATCTTTGAGATGGCAGCCCAATCGATATCTGATTCTGCGCCGCCAGTGTGACCTGCTACCACTGCAAACGTAGTTGTCACGCCTCGTTGTGTGACTGGGATTCCAGCATACGCAGGCACAGCAATAGCACTGCTCACACCTGGGACAACTTCATAGCGAATGCCTGTTGCTGCGAGAGCCTGACATTCCTCCCCGCCCCGTCCAAATACAAATGGGTCGCCGCCTTTTAGCCTTACTACGTGACCGTGAGAACAGGCATATTCTATAATCAGTATATTAATTTCCTGTTGCGAAAGCGCATGGCATCCATATCGCTTACCTACAAATCTTTTTATAGCTGTTGGTGATGCATATTTCAATAACGCATCATTGGCTAAGGCATCATATAAAATGACATCTGCAGAAGCTATTGTCTTTATAGCTTTTAGGGTAATTAATTCAGGGTCGCCTGGACCTGCACCAACAAGTGAAAGAAAAGAAGATTTCATAATCTTTAACATTATGATTAAAAATATGTAAATTATTTTTCTCAAATATAGTGTTTAATTGAAAATAAATATTACTTTTATGACACAGATAATAAATATGGCTACAAAATCTGGTTTAAATCTGCCATAAATATTAAATGTGAAATATAATAATACGATAATTGCTTGCTATTTTTGGTCATCTATTAAATACTAATGACATGAAAATAGTTGTTATCGGAAATGGAATGGTTGGCTATAAGTTTTGTGAAAAGCTTTTATCCCGAACAGCAAATGCACAAATAGTTATTTTCGGAGAAGAAATTCGTCCTGCCTACGACAGGGTACACCTCAGCGAATTTTTTGCCGGTAAATCGGCAGATGACCTTTCTCTTGCCAGCAAAGATTGGTACCTCCAAAATAATATTACTCTTCATCTTGGCGACCCCGTTAGTTCAATCGACCGCTCAGCAAAAAAGGTACGCTCTCATAAAGGAATTAGTGAATCGTATGACTATCTCATTATGGCAACCGGCTCTGCAGCATTTGTGCCGCCAATACCCGGAGTAGATAAGCAAGGTGTATTTATATACCGCACAATCGAAGACCTTGAAATGATGAAAGACCATGCCCGTAAAGCTAAAACAGGTGCAGTAATTGGTGGCGGCCTGCTTGGATTAGAAGCCGCAAAAGCCATGCTGGACCTGGGCATTACCAATACACAGGTTATTGAATTTGCACCCCGTCTGATGCCCCGCCAGATTGATGATGCCGGATCTTGTATTCTAAAAAACAAGTTGGAAAACCTCGGACTTACCATTCACACCAGCAAAAACACCAGTGAAATTTTAGGGGATAATACTATCACCGGTATGCGTTTTTCGGATGATACTTCTATACAGGTAGATATGCTCGTAATTTCTGCTGGTATAAAACCAAGGGATGAACTGGCAAAACTATGCGGTCTTGAAACAGGTCAGCGTGGGGGCATTGTGGTAAATGAACAATTACAAACAAACGACCCTTCAATATTTGCTATAGGTGAATGTGCACTTTACAATGGAATGATCTATGGCCTGGTAGCGCCGGGTTATGAAATGGCTGACGTAGTTGCTGCCAATCTTTGCGGCGGACAAAAGTTATTCACCGGTTATGATATGAGCACCAAGTTAAAACTGATTGGTATTGATGTGGCCAGTTTTGGTGATCCGTTTCTCAAAACAGAAAATACAAGAACCCTCGTGTTTGAAGACACGATGAAAGGTATTTACAAGAGGATCAATATTTCAGGAGATGGTAAAGAATTGCTGGGCGGTGTATTGGTAGGAGATGCCGAACAGTATAATATGTTATTGCAAACCTGTAAAAATAAAATGGTGTTGCCCCCCAACCCCGAAGACATGATCCTTGGCTCGAGAGGTGGTAGCGAAGCAGAAGGAGGTGCCGGTGTGCAAGGGCTGCCAGATGAAGCATTGATTTGTAGTTGCGAAAGTGTTACCAAGGCTGACATTTGCAATGCTGTTACCGAACATGGCTGCGAAAATATTGACGCTGTAAAAAAATGTACAAAAGCGGGTACGGGTTGCGGTGGGTGTGTGCCAATGGTGAAAGACCTTGTAATGTACACCATGAAATCGCAGGGAAAATATATACGCAATGTGCTGTGCGAACACTTTGAATATAGCCGCCAGGAAATGTTCGACCTGGTAAAACTGCATGAACTAAAATCTTACGATGAAGTATTGAATAAATTAGGGAAAGGCGATGGCTGCGAATTATGTAAGCCGCCTGTAGCATCCATCATGGCAAGCCTTTGGGGCGAAATGATATTAAAAAAAGGAAACGATACAGCCCAGGATAGCAATGACCGTTTTCTTGCAAACATACAAAAGGGCGGTACCTATTCCGTGGTGCCACGCATACCTGGTGGTGAAATTACCCCCGATAAATTAATTGTGATCGGGCAGGTTGCCAAGCAATATAACCTCTACACAAAAATTACCGGTGGCCAGCGCATAGATTTATTTGGCGCACATCTTAACGACCTCCCCGATATCTGGCAGCAACTCATCGCCGCAGGATTTGAAAGTGGCCATGCTTACGGTAAGTCATTACGCACGGTAAAAAGTTGTGTGGGCAGTACCTGGTGCCGTTTTGGGCTACACGATAGCGTTAGTTTTGCTATCCGTATTGAAGAACGCTACCGTGGCCTGCGTTCTCCCCATAAATTAAAAGGAGGTGTAAGCGGTTGCATACGGGAATGTGCCGAAGCACAGAGCAAAGATTTTGGCATCATCGCTACCGAAAAAGGCTGGAACCTGATGGTATGTGGCAATGGTGGCAGCAAGCCGCAGCATGCACTGCTATTAGCTGCCGACCTGGATAGTGATTCCTGCATTAAATATATTGACCGCTTTCTTATGTTTTATATCCGCACAGCCGACACACTAACCAGAACGGCTACCTGGCTCAATAAAATGGAAGGCGGTATGGATTACCTGCGCAATGTGGTGGTGAATGATAGCCTCGGTATGGGTGCACAGTGGGAGGCAGAAATGCAGGTGCTTGTGGATAGTTATAAATGCGAATGGAAAGAAGCCATCGAAAACCCGGAGATAAAAAAACGTTTCAATCATTTTGTAAATGCACCGGAAGAAAAAGATCCTTCTATTAAATTTGAAACAATGCGTGAGCAGAAAAAAGTAGCCGACTGGAAATAAGTTTTTTATAAAAATAAAAATGATTGCCCGGGCCAAGAAGCAATGTGGATCTTCATTGGCGACGCTCCGTTCAACAACGAATCAATGGGGAACTTTAATTACCTGGTTATATTCATTGCTTAATAGAAAGCCTGGCAATAATTTTAATTGAAAGTAAAGAAATTAATAAATAGTATTTTGCCTGTGAATATATATCCCACGATTGCTTGCCATTTTTTTTAACAACGATTGCCTGCCTTTAACGATTGCCTGCTTTTTTACTACCGTGATTAAAATTAATAAGCTGGTTTGAAAATTTGGAAAGACGAATGTAACAGTCTTTACAATATCTGAATTTCAGATTTTCAAATTTGCTTATTACTTAGGGATCATTTTTAAACTAACCACTCATGCCAACACTAACAGAACAACAAACTATCACCTGGTTCGCAGCATGCGATATTGCTGATGTGCCGGCTAACGGTGGCGTATGTGTAAAATACGCTGATACCCAAATTGCATTGTTTCATTTTTCCCGCCGGGGTGAGTGGTATGCTACTCAAAATGAATGTCCGCACCGCAAGCAAATGGCCCTTAGCCGTGGCATGATTGGTACACAGAATGATGAACCAAAAGTAGCCTGCCCGTTTCATAAAAAAACATTTTCGCTGGCAACAGGCGAGTGCCTCACCGGCGATGAGTGCAGCATTAAAACCTACCCGGTAAAAGTGGAAGAGGGCAAGGTTTATATAGGGATTTAGAATACGAATTACAAGGCTCGAATTACACGAATTAAAAAACACTAATTACACGAATTAAAAAAGGAAATAATAAATAAGAGAGACTAAAAAAACTTAATTATAAACTGAATTAGAGGCATAATAGCAATGTATTAATTCGTGTAATTCGTTCTTAAAAAATTCGTGTAATAAAGAATAAAAATAAAAAACCCCGGCCGATGTGGAAATTGAACCGGGGCAGATTTCAAATTGATGACAACTTAAAACCAAAAAACAAAACTATGGGTAAAATCTTTAAAAATCTTATTTCCGTTTGCATGATAGCTATTATCCTGTTGATGGTAAAAAATGTAAACGGGCAATTGTCTTTGACGGGGCAAGTACGCACCCGTACCGAATACCGTGATGGTGTAGGAACCCTTCGGTTAAAAACAAATTCCCCTTCATTTTTTACATCCCAGCGCTCAAGGCTTGCTTTTAATTATAAGAGCAGCAGGATTATTTTTCAAACATCCTTACAGGATATTAGGGTATGGGGCCAGGATGCTTCTACCATCAGCAATGCAGATGGCAGCAAACTCGGATTGCATGAAGCATGGGCAGAGATTGCACTGGCAAATAAAAAAGACACTTCCTTTAAAAAATCAGCCGTAGATTATTTCGCTGTAAAAATTGGCCGGCAGGAATTAATGTATGATGATAGCCGCCTGCTCGGCAATCTCGACTGGTTGCAACAGGCACGCCGACATGACGCCATCGTATTTAAATTGTTAGAAAAAGGATGGCTGGTTGACTTCGGCCTGGCCTTTAATCAAAATACAGATGCGTTTAATTATAATGGTACTTATTATACACCTGCCAATGTAATGCCTTATGTAAAAGACAGTAAAGGCAATCTTTCATCCACACCAGCAGGCCTTATTCCATTAAGCAATAGTGCAGGATGGAGTTCAAAAACCGGGGCACCCGCATTACAGGCCATGCCCTCCACCAATGGCTTATACCAGGATTATAAAGCCCTGCAATATTTATACGCCGCAAAAACTTTTAATAAAACAAAGCTTTCTGTACTGGCGCTGGCAGATCATTTTGGAAAGTATGTAAATGATTCCGTAAAAAATATTGCAGGTACTGATACCGGTTATATTTACGGCAGGCGGTTTAATCAAAAAGGGGTAAACAGCAGGATAACAGCAGGCGTTTTAATAAGCAGTGTGCTGGATAAGAAAAAGGCTTTTATTTTAAATGCAGGATTTTATTACCAGGCAGGCAAAGAAAGGGATGCCCAAAAACTCTCAGCTTATACATCTACCGTTTCGCTTTCATATACCAAAAGCAAGTTTACTTATACGGCAGGGTGGGACTATGTTTCAGGCAACGATGCCTTCTCCGCATCCACAACAAATCATCGCTTCGATCCCTTGTATGGCACGCCACATAAGTTCTGGGGCCTGATGGATTATTTTTATGTTGGTACCGGTTCACCCACCGGCGGGTTAAGCAATCCATTTGCTAAAATCAAATATGTAAGTGCAAAAAAACGTTTTAATACTGTGTTGGATTACCATTATTTCAGCTTGGCAAAAAATCAAAAAGATGTCAGTGGAAATGCTATAAAAAAATACCTCGGTAGTGAATTTGATCTGGTGATGAATTATGCACTTAATAAAATCACGACGATTGAGTACGGCTTTAGTGTAATGGCTGCTACCAAAAGTATGGAATATGCAAAGGGCATTACGCCCAATGCTGCAAAACTCACCGGCACCTGGAGTTACTTAATGATTTCCATCAAGCCGGAATTTTTATTTAAGTAATAAGTAACGGTCATCAAGCATTAATAAATTTTAATCTAAAAATATTTAACATGTCAACACTTATAAACAATCAACCGCTTGTAAAACTAAATATATTTAGCGGCAAGGGAATTCAAATGCAAACCTTCCATATTACCTGGCTTACTTTTTTTGCCTGTTTTTTTGGCTGGTTTGGTTTAGCCCCATTGATGCCTACCATCCGGCAGGATTTAGGTTTATCAAAAGCAGAAGTGGGCAATACAATTATTGCCGCTGTATCTGCTACCATTTTTGCCCGTTTAATCATTGGTAAATTATGTGATACCTGGGGGCCACGTAAAACTTATACAGCCTTGTTATTGATTGGTGCCTTCCCGGTAATGTTGGTGGGGCTGGCGCACAGTTATACCAGCTTTTTATTATTCCGGCTCGCCATTGGCGTTATAGGTGCTTCTTTTGTTATCACGCAGTTTCATACTTCGGTAATGTTTGCACCAAATATTAAAGGCACCGCTAATGCAGTAGCAGGTGGCTGGGGCAATTTAGGGGGTGGCATTACCAATATGCTGATGCCCGTTATATTCGCAACTATTGTAGGTTTTGGTTATACAAAATCAGAAGCATGGCGTTATGCTATGATTTTTCCGGGCATCATGTTGTTGGTAATGGCATTTGTATATTATCGTTTTACAAAAGATACCCCGCAGGGAAATTATGAAGATATCAACCGGTTAAAAAAAGTATCAGGCAAAACAGACTGGAGCATACTTACAGACTGGCGTGTATGGTCACTTTCTTTGGCTTATGCTGTATGCTTTGGAATGGAAATAACTTTTGATGGTGTAGCAGCTTTACACTTTACAGATACCTTCAAACTGAGCCAGGGTTCGGCAGGTTTTTGGGCAGGCACCTTTGGCTTTATGAATATTTTCGCCAGGGCGCTTGGTGGTATTTCAGCAGACAAGGTGGGTAAAAAATACGGTATGAGGGGCAAGGGAATTTTATTAGCAATTATGTTGCTGCTTGAAGGATGCGGAATAATACTTTTTGCAATGGCTGGTTCGCTGGAGATGGCTATATTATCGATGGTAACATTTGCTTTATTTCTTAAAATGGCGAATGGAGCTACTTATGCAATTACTCCTTTTGTAAACGAAAAAAATGTAGGCATGGTAAGTGGCATCGTGGGTGCCGGTGGAAATGTAGGCGGCATGTTATTTGGATTTTTATTTAAGTCAACCAGCATCACTTATCTGCAGGCATTTCAATATATAGGTTATGCGGTTATAGTGGTATCGCTGATTGTATTGGTAACAAAATTTGCAGTAAGTAAAAAGGAGCAAACCGTTGATGATACTAAGTTACAGTTAGCACCCCTGCCCACCGAAGGAGGGTTCTGATGCATTCAATAGTAATAGTTTTTTTATAACCAACAAGGCAATATCAGCATAATAAAACTATTAATATCAGTTGCAAATTTTTTGTCCGGGCTAAGAAGGTTCCATGGCAACATTGTTGCGTCGCCCTCTTGTGCCATATACCAATGGGCAACTTTAATTGCGTTAGAAATTAAACATTTATGAGTTGTATAAAATAAAACGTAAGCAGGTTCCCAAAAGATAAAATGTACAAGAGTGCGACGCAACGATGCTTAATTATAATTCAAATGCCCGGCTCATAAAATAAAAAACTAATAAATAATTTGACTGTTCCTAAAAATAATACGCTTCGGATAACTCCCCTTCAAGGGACGGGGGCTGCTACCACCTGCTGCTATTGCGGCGTGGGCTGCGGCATTATAGTTAACAAGGATAAACAGGGAAATATTAAAGTAGAAGGCGACGTGAACCACCCGGTTAATAAAGGCATGCTGTGCAGCAAAGGGATGAACCTGCATTACACAGTAACGGATACCAGTGGCCGCTTATTGTATCCCGAGATGCGGTATGGTAAAAACCAGCCACGGCAAAAGGTTTCGTGGGATACTGCTCTTGAAAGAACAGCCGCTGTATTTAAAACCCTGATTGAAAAATATGGCCCTGATTCAGTAGCATTTTATGCTTCGGGCCAATGCCTTACGGAAGAGTATTATGTGGTAAATAAATTGATAAAAGGTTTTATCGGCAGCAACAATATTGATACCAACTCAAGGTTGTGCATGAGTTCTGCAGTGGTTGGTTATAAGATGAGCCTGGGAGAAGATAGTGTGCCCGTAAGTTATGAAGACCTTGAACTGGCTGATTGTATTTTTGTTGCAGGTGCAAACCCTGCCTGGTGCCACCCGATCATCTGGCGAAGGGTGGAAGCTGCACGTGAAAAAAATCCTGCATTAAAAATTATAGTAAGTGATCCCCGTAAAACACAAACCTGTTCTATGGCAGATGTTCATTTGCAATTGAACCCAGGTACAGATATTACATTGCACCATGCTATCGGCAGATGTTTGATAGAGGAAGGTGAAATTGATTTCGATTTTTTACAGGATCATACAGAAGGATTTGATAAATACCGGCAGGTTGTTTTTGAAAGGACAATTGCAGAAGCTGCTGCCATTTGTGGTGTAACGGAAAACGATATACGCCTCGCTGCATCCTTCATTGGAAATGCCAAAGGCTTTATCACCATGTGGACAATGGGCCTCAACCAAAGTGTGGTTGGCGTAAATAAAAATCTTTCGCTCATCAACCTTAACCTTATCACCGGGCAGATCGGAAAGCCAGGGGCAGGGCCATTTTCATTAACCGGTCAGCCCAATGCAATGGGTGGCAGGGAAGTAGGCGGCCTCTCCAATTTATTACCAGCCCATCGTGACCTTTCCAACGAACAGGACCGCAATGAAGTGGAAAAATTCTGGCAGGTACCGCTTGGTAGCATTCAATCAAAACCCGGCTTAACCGCAACGGAAATGTTTGAAGCATTGAACGATGGAAAGTTAAAAGCCATCTGGATAATGTGTACCAATCCATTGATCAGTTTGCCTGATGTTCGCATTGCAGAAGAAGGATTGAAGAAAGCAAAATTTGTAGTAGTGCAGGATATCAGCAACAAAGTGGAAACCCTGCAATATGCAGATGTAGTGTTGCCTGCTGCTTCGTGGATTGAGAAGGAGGGCACCATGACGAATGCAGAACGCCGTATCAGCTATCTTGAAAAAGTGGTGGATGCACCAGGAGAAGCTTTGCCTGATGCAACCATCATTTGCCGGTTCGCTCAAAAGATGGGCTTTGAGGGTTTTGAGTATAAAAACTTTTCAGCAATATTTGATGAACATGCTGCATTAACGGCTGGTACAAATATTGATTTTAGCGGTGTGGATTATGACCTGCTAAAAGAAAAGAAATCTGTGCAGTGGCCCTGCCCTAAAAGCGATCAGCATTTGTTGCACAATGAAAAACTTCATATTGGTACCGCACGTTTATTTACTGATAAAAAATTTCATACGCCTTCGCAGCGGGCCATTATTCATTCTTTTGCTGATACTAACGGAAGTGAACAGCCGACAAAGAGTTTTCCCCTGATACTTACTACGGGCCGTATCCGTGACCAATGGCATACCATGAGCAAGACAGGTAAGGTTAATAAATTAAAACAGCATATCAGCGAATCATTTGTGGAGATACATCCTGCAGATGCAAACGAGCGGGGCATAAAAGAAAATAACCTGGTAGAAGTAAAAAGCCGCCAGGGCATAGTAAGGGTAAAGGCGAAGTTTTCGCCTGATATAAAAAAAGGCGTGGTATTTATGCCGATGCATTGGGGCAAGATTGGTAAAAGCGATTTAAACAGGGTTAATAATTTAACGGCCAACGTTGTTGATCCAAAAAGCAAAGAACCTGATTTTAAATTTACATCCGTTGAGGTAAAGTTGCATATAAGGCCTGTTCAAAAAATAATTGTAATTGGTGCCGGTGCAGGCGCCTGCGGATTTGTAAAAACATACCGGTCGCTGAATGCAGATGACACAATAGAAATTTTTAGCAAAGAAAATTATCCTTTTTACAACAGGGTGTTGTTGCCCGATTATATCAGTGGTGCCTTGCCCTGGGATAATTTGGTAAAGATGACAGATGAAGAGGAAAGGGATTATAATATAAAATTGCACCGCGGTGTAAGTGTTGAAAATATTGACAAAAAAAATAAAACCATCACGGATAGTAATGGCAAACTGCACCAGTATGATACGCTGATAATGGCCACCGGCAGCCGTGCTGCGATGCTAAAAGATGTGCCTGCTTTAAAAGGGATTTTTACCATGCGCAGCAGGAAGGACGCAGATGATTTTAAAAATCATGTGGATGCAGCAAAAGGTACAGTAGTAATTCTTGGTGGTGGGTTATTAGGGATAGAGCTGGCGGCATCATTGCGTGAAGTAAATGTTGATGTAACGATTGTGCAAAGGATATCGAGGTTGATGGACAGGCAGCTTGATCCACTCGGCAGCCAGTTGCTTCATGAAGAACTGATTGATAAAGGAGTGGAAATTTATTACAATGATGAGATAGAAAGATTTGTTGGCGAAGGGCATATTACGGGCATTCGTTTAAAGAGCGGTTTACTGATAGATTGCCAGGCAATTGTTATTGCCATTGGCACCGTGCCCAACATAGAAATAGCACGGGCAGCGGATATTGAATGTAAGCGTGGAGTAGTGGTGGATGAGTATTTGCAAACCAGTGATGCAAATATTTATGCCATTGGGGAGATAGCAGAGTTTAAAGGTTTTTTGTATGGTATTACTGCTGCTGCCGAGCAGCAGGCGGCTATAGTTGCCCGTTATATCACCGGTGATATTTCAAAAGTGTATGAAGGCTCACTGCTGATGAATATTTTAAAAATGCATGGCATGGACCTTTGCTCTCTTGGCCTAGCGGAATCGCCTGATGAGCCGGGTTATGAAGAAGTGGTTTTCATTGATAAGAGCAGGCGCTATTACAAAAAATGCATCATTCACAAAGACCGCCTGGTGGGTGCAATTTTAATTGGCGACAAAACAGAGTTCCTTGAATTTCGTGATTTGATACATGATAAAATTGAGTTAAGCGACAAGCGCTTGCAATTGTTACGCAGCGGAAAAACTGCCGAGCCAGTAATGGGTAAACTGGTTTGCAGTTGCAGCGGCGTAGGAGAGGGCAACCTCCAAAATAAAATTGCACAGGGCTGCAACGATTTGTTGCAATTGTGCCAGCTAACCGGTGCCGGCATGGGTTGCGGAAGCTGCCGGCCTGAAGTAAAAGCGATTTTGGAAGGTACTTTGATTGCAGTTTAGGGTTTTCTGTTTTCAGTTCATTGTTTACGGTTTGCGGTGTATGTAAATTCAAAGTATTATTGGTAATAATGAGTCTTGTTTTAATAAGCGTATTATATTCTTTTTGTCCCGACAGTGGAACCTTGATTAAACTTCGGTGGCGTCGCACTCTTGTACATTTGTTCATGCAGGAGCTTTTGTCCACTTCGAATTGTAGCATGTTTAATGAAAAAGTGAGATTGAAATAAACACAAAACAGAAAACAAAAAACAGAAAACACAAAACCATGACCTCCTTCAAATTTGAAGATGATTTTATTGAAGACAATGTTCGCTGCATACCAATGCTGGTGCGGTTTAAGTTAGATGCTGCAGGCATAAAATTGAAATTAGCAGAGTGGAGTAAATTTAAAGCAGCGGAAAGAAATGAATTGGTAATATTGCCATGCAACACAAAGAAGCAAGTGGTTGCTTATAAAAATTATTTGCATCAATTGATCCTCCAACGTGCCGGTAGCGAACCTACTCCGTTAACAATCGATCAACATCCGGCATGGGCAAATATTGACATAGTTGATGAATCATTGCAGGTAAAAGCAAAAGAATACAACTGGGATATTTCTATTGAACAATGGAAAGGATTAGATAACCTGCAACGTTTTGCTTTATTGAAATTATACAGGCCAGGGCATGAGAATAAAAATTTTCCAAAGGCCATGAAAGAGTTTGGTTTAATTGATAATGTGGTAATTGATAATTGATAATTCGTTATTGTATTTTTTTTCACGCAAAGATGCAAAGGAGCAAAGACGCAAAGAAATACATAAGGCGCAAAAAAAAGTACACATCAATATTGCTCTTTTGCCTCTTTTTTCTTTGCGTTAATTTTTATTAATGTGGGTAAAGTTCCACATAGGTATGCGGTACAAGTGAGTGACACAACGATGTTTAATTGAAAAACAAATGTTCGTCAACAAATATTTTACATAGAATTTTATTTATTTTTTATGCCTTGTAAGATTATATAAACTGAAAATTATTATCATTTATCCATTATCAATTATCCATTAACCAATTATCAATTAAAAAAATGTCTGACTTCATCACCATCAAGATCAATTTTAAAGGCGGAATTATTTCGCCGGGAGATTTGTATAATATTTTAGTGGCTGCTGGTAAAGCAAAGGTGGCGGCAGTGAGTTTTGGTTTGCGCCAACAATTGCTTATTGATGTGTTGCAGGTGAATTATAAAATAATTGCAGAACAACTTCACCTGCTGGGAATGTTATTTGAAGTGGACAATGATCAGTATCCAAATATCGTAAGTTCTTATCCTGCGGAAGAAGTTTTTATCACCAATACCTGGCTCAGCGAAGGTGTGTATAAAGATATTTTTGACCTGATGGACCACAAGCCAACACTTAAAATAAATATCTCTGACAGCAACCAAAGTTTTACACCAATACTTACCGGAAAC
>JANMVB010000370.1:0-2918 GCA_031392305.1 Ferruginibacter sp. | reverse complement strand
GGAAATGCATGCTATATACACAGCTTTGGACCTGAGTAAACAAAAAGAAGAATGGGCAAAAACAAACCTGGGTGGCGTGGCAGGGGTACGATTGATCAAAGAATTAAAAGGTGACCCCGCTAAAGATATGGAGCAGCAGCTAACAGAAAAAAAGATGATAGCTACTACCAGGATGTTTGGTAACCCGGTAAACACTATCAGTGATATTAAAGAGGCTGTTGCCACATATACCTCAAAGGCAGCAGAAAAACTACGACGGCAAAAAAGCGCTGCAAACATAATCAGCGTATTTGTAGTACCGAAAGAACCAAGTACGGGCAAGCATTTCAGCCATGGGCCAAGCATTAGCTCTTATACAAATTTGCCCTTCGCCACTTCATCAACCAACGAGCTGATAAAGCCTGCCCTGCAACTGGTGGATAAAATTTTTAAAGAAGGGAAACGCTATAAAAAAGCGGGGGTGATATTGAGCGGACTGGTGCCGGATGAATGCATACAGGCAAATTTATTTGTAACAGAAAAAAAGAATAACAAACGCTTTTTGATGAGTATGCTCGACAATATAAATTTCGCCATGAGAGATGATATGCTAAAATTTGCCGCTTCCGGTTTAACGAGAGATTGGAAAATGCGGCAGGAATTAAGAAGCCCCAGGTACACTACAAGATGGGATGAATTGTTTGAAGTGAAGTAAGGCAATATTTTTAGTTATAGTTCGCAAGGGATAAATTAGTGAATAATAATTTTTTGTCCATGCTGTGAAGCAATGGGCAACATCGTTGTGTCACTCCCTTCTACGTCATACCTATGGGGATCTTTAATAGCGTTTTAAATTAAAACGAATATTACCCCTTTTGGAACATCCCAATTTTTTCGGGAAGGGGATGGGGGCGGTTATTTATTTGGTTATCGAACAAAATAAAATTCACTAATTTATCCGTTGTGGAGTATAATACCGGCGGTACCGGTAAGTACATTCATATTTCTTTTGCCACATCAATCTTAACCTAAATTTTTTGGGGTAGAAATGAAAACAGGTTTTTCCAGTTTCAATCCACATTCTTTATTTAGTTTGTCTACCAGGTAAACTGTCAGTTCCGGCGAAGTGGCTTCATCATGCATGTGCATAAAAAAATACAATTCTTTTAATCCATTGTCCAGCAAGTATTTTATGCGTTCTACCCATGCATCAATCCGGGTATAATCAGTGTTATGTAAACTGTTTCCAACATAGCGAATAAAGGTTTTGGCCAGGGGCAGGTACATGTGTGCACAATCCCGTCTTCCGGCGGCATCTGTTATTACGGCCCCAATATTCATATCCCGGAGTGAGCTAAAAAATTCTTCGCTGACTTCATTATTCTCAAACCAGGAAGGGTGGCGTACTTCCATAAAAAACTGCAGGTCAGTTGGCAATGATTTTAAAAACTTAAGTAATTCATCCTTCCGCCTGGGCGAAAACGATTCACTTACCTGTATAAAAATGGGACCTAGTTTTTTTTCAAAAGCGAGGATACCCCGCAAAAATTCAGATACAATAAAATCTTTTCCGGTAAGTGTCCCACGATGTGTTACGCCCTGGTACATTTTGGGGCAAAAGAGGAAATCCTTTTTGCCCGCCTTATCCGCCCATTTTTTTATTGCGGCTTCATCATATACTTTATAATGCGTTGCATTTAGTTCAATGCTGTTATAATGTTGCACATAATGATCCAGGAAATCTTTTTCTTTTGTTTTAGACGGGTAAATTTTACCAACCCATTCTGTTCTTCCCCATTTAGCGCAGCCGATGTAAATCTTCGGATTTTTTACCGGCTTACCTTTTAATACGGCTTTGTTGAATAAAGGATCAGCGGGTAGGCTAAAATCTATTTCTTCCAATTCTCTTTCCGGTACTTTGCCAAAATCCATGAGTAGCTATTTTTATTTATTGAGAAAAATATAAATATTCTTATGATAAAATTATGCTGAATTGCCTTTCAATTTATCATAAATAACAATATTCATCATTACCAGCAACATTCCATAAAATGTATCTTCAAACGGAATGGTGTATATCCGGATGCCCAAATTTTCTGCATCATTATACAGCACTACCGGGATAGCAGTGAGAAACCCATTTACTATTAAAAAGGGAATTAAAATAATTGCATAAGCAATCAGGAAAGATGTCGCATCGAAGTTGAAATATTTTTTGAAACCATAAATAAGCGCTATAAAAAGAGCGCATAAAACAAAGGTCCATGAAGTGTAGTACCTGTTATAAAAAATAAGGCCGGCAACCAATAAAACCAGTCCTGATAACTGAAGTATAATATCCGCTGATCTTTTATTTTTAAGGCCGGGAAAATAAGTGCGGACGCATTCGTAAATAAATACACAGCAGTAAGGAACAACTAAAAAAAATAACACTTCTTCTACAGGCAGGTTCCCCAATTGTATGCCGGTGACATATTGATCATTAAAACTCCACACGCCTTTTGAGGTAAAATAAATATCCCATATTATGTACAGAAATGCAGGGATCATCATTGCCGGAAAAAGAAATTTCCAGTTTTTATAGAACCTAACTTTTTTATCAAAACTTAACGCCAATGGCCCGGCTAATGAAGCAGCAAGTATGAGCAAATAAGTGTAATGTGTATTCATACCATTTTATAACCAGCTATCCGGCGGAATGTTATAAAGAAATGAAATTAATGGAGATTAAAAAAGTAAAATAAAAAGTGATCTCGTTTTTTTCGTTGAAAATAACATAATAAAGATCCACAATGATGGGAAGTACAAGAGTACCCAAATAAGCCGCGGTTGATATTTCGCTCATTACAACTATGGAAAACCTTTCTAATACAATTCAGTGATTTGAATTCATCATTTTCTTTTTTTTCTTGATAAAAAAAAGAAACAAAAAAAATCAA
>JANMVB010000565.1:0-3033 GCA_031392305.1 Ferruginibacter sp. | reverse complement strand
ATGAATTTTATAATTGTTAAACAACGCTCCATCCAATTCGGCAGGCGTTACACCTTCAATACTAACTCCGCAAATAGCACAGGAATAATCCGGTTTTAAAGAGGTATGAATGGTTACTCCAGGAATATCCTTCACCCTTTGTGCCCAATAATTTTTTAAATATCTTATACGCTCTTCTTTTCTTTTGCTGCCAATGGCCATGTGAAAATTAATGGCCTCCCCTATCCCCTGCTCAATGGGAAAGCTCCTGGTACCAAGGGTTTCAAACTTTCTTATATCGGTGCCCTTTGGTAAATCGTTGCACACCAGTGGCCATATTTTTTCTATCTTTTCTTTTTTAATCCATAGCATACCACTGCCAATCGGAGCGCTTAAAAACTTGTGCAGCGAAGTGCCAAAATAATCGCAACCCAGGTCAGGAATTTTAAAATCGAGCAACCCAAATGAATGTGCCCCGTCACACACCACTTCAATACCATGACTGTGCGCCATAGCACAAATCTTTTTTACCGGCATAATTTGCCCCACCCAATTTATTATATGCGTTACATGAATAATTTTTGTTTTAGCAGTAATGGCTTTTTCGTAAGCCGCCACTATTTCATCATCACCTTCTATCGGAAAATTAAAACTGATCTGCCTGTAAACAATCCCCTCACGCATTGCCCGCTGCCTCCATGCATTAATCATGTTTGGGTAATCCTGTTTGGTACCAATCACTTCATCACCCCGTTTTAAATCCAGCCCGAATATTACTGTATTCAAAGCCTCCGTAGCATTTCTGTTTATAGCAATTTCTTCTTTGTCGCAACTGGCAAGTGCAGCAAGTTTTTCACGCAATGGTTCCCTGCCCTGGTCGAGTATGCGCCACATAAAATACGACGGGCCCTCATTCGTTAATTTATTATAACGTTCCACCGCCTCCTGCACAATGCGTGGCGAAGGGCTCACTCCCCCATTATTTAAATTGATGATAGCAGGGCTAACCGTATATGATTGTTGAATCGTACTCCAGTAATCCTCATCTTCAGCCACTGCTGTTGGTGAAAGAAATTTTACTTTTTCATTGGCAGCTAAAATATCCGCAGCATGCAACTGGTTAAACAAACTGTTGGCAGAAAAAGCCCCTGCAATTAAGCCAACCTGCTGTACAAATTTTCTGCGATCGGGCATAGTAAAAAGTTGAGTAAGAAAGATAAATTAAATTATTTATTTTTTTGTAACGAACATTTGATCGCTGATTAAGTCCCGAAAAAAAATCGGGATTTCGCAGAAATAATTATTTAACCGTCATTTTATCGTTGCTCAACACCGTTGTGTCACTCCCTTGTACGGCATACCTATGGGGAGCTTTTATCACGTGATAGGGAGCAATTACGATGAGTAGTAAAATTGTAGTGGTGAAAGTTAGTGGTGATTATTTGGTTGTGGGATTTTGGAAGGAGTGATTATTAAACAACCTCCGGTAACAGCGCTTAACTAAGGATTCTTTATGGAGGTATTGGAACATAGTTCTTAATGTCGTAAACATTTATATTTCATTATCTAAGTCCGGGCTAAATTCAATATTTAAAAATTCGTATTCGAGATGGGTGTACTCCAAAAACTCATTCATAAATTCTTCACTTTGTACATAATGAACTAGTCGCAGTCGAACTGATTTCTGTTTCCTTTGCTCAAAGTAAACCATAAACTTTTCAATCAACTGATTTCCAATTTCTTTGGTGTCATCCATAAAAGTAACTTTCCTTATATTGTTAATTTCTAGTTCAAGATTTATCGACTTGCCAATAATATTAATTTGATTTTGTTCAAAAGTGACGATGGCATTTTTATAAAGACGAACCCGTAAATACAAAATGAAAGAAATACAAAACCCAACCAAAGAAAATATAATAAACTTCTGTATATAGGCTGGAAGAAAAAGGCTGAAGTATGCCAATTTCATTTCACCTGGAGCACCCTTTACCGGATACATAATTAAATATACTAACAATGAGCACACTGCAAAAAATGAAAAAAGCCTCGAAAAGAAAACTGTCAGATATGGCACTCTTTTTCGAACTGTAACCTCATAATAATTATTTGACTCCTGCATAATTAGGGTGTGTTGGATAAAAGTTACGGTTTGCTTCCCGGCAACGTCTCCCAACGAGCTCAAGCCGGGCCGGGGACGTTGACGTTTATCACTTAATCTTTGAAGATAAGGTTAGCCATCTTCCTGAAGATAAATTTTTTTGAAGGCATGGTGTTAAAATAATAAATAGAGTTGGTTTAAGCTAAAGTTACACCCTTCTTTGGCGCAACATCCCCGGCTGCGCTAAGGCTCGTTGGGAGAAGTTGCCGGGAAGAGACTTGTAATTTCTCCAAAAAAATAGTAGAGCATCAGCTACCTGGTTATACAGAGTTTCAATTTTTGCTTTTCTTAAAATTTTCCATCAATATGCGTTCAACATAATAACCATTACCACAACCCCAATCTGGTGAAGATTTGTAACCATATAGCCGCTCCTTTCCTTTAATATTTGTAATTCTTATGCCGATTATTTTGAAATCTAAAAAATGTGTTATAATAAAATTTGAGTCGCTTACTACTTTTTTTATTTCAAAGCATATAGTTGAGCTATCTGCAAGTTCTGCTGTAAACCCTCTATAGATTCCGAAGGGTGATTGAACCATACTGCACATACCTATATCCAGTTTATACCTATTAATTGCGTCGCTTACAGATATCCCTAAATGAGATTTATCAATTTTTTTTGAGTCATACCAAAATGCTTTCCTACTTCTAAGAATGATAGAGGTGTCAATAGACATATCCCTTGAAGCAATTTCAAAAAAGATACCTTTTGAGAAAAAATAACTTTTTTCAAAAAATAAATATAATCTTTAGTGAGAAATATTTTTCAAGACTTAAAACGCATTTTTTAAATTCATCTTTTAAACAGTTTGCTTTTTACAATTTTACCGTCTCTTTTTGCAAGATAATAAAGTGTTATTCCAATAAGCAATAAAAAAGATGCTGTAAAAATT
>JANMVB010000161.1:0-2673 GCA_031392305.1 Ferruginibacter sp. | reverse complement strand
TACATTTTCTGTATTTACATTAAAATCAATAGAGAATTTGCTGCTGAACCTTACTTTTCCAAACACCCCTACGTCTGCACTTCTTCTTTTAAATATACCGCCCTGTGTGTAAAATACCTGGCCGCCGAAGGATACTTTTTTTGCAAAATTACTTTCCCACCAGCCGCCCATGCCTGCACTTCCTTTATCTGAAAAAACCCTGCCCTTTAACCGGGGCTCATAAAAATCGTTGTAGCGTGCCCTTATATTGGCATTAAACCCAACCCACCATAGTTTTTTTGACTGTGCATTAAAATTGACATTTGCCCTGGCACCCTGGTACATTTTGTCTTTTCCTTTTTCCTCATCTAACGGGGAAACAAGGCGGCTGTAAAATCCATTTACATTTACCCTCATCTGGTTGTACCATCCTTTTGGTTTTATCCAGTTGTAACCCATCCACAAGCCCTGGTCCATGGTGTTGTTGTTGGTAAAATAGCCCAGGTCGCTTTTATCGTATTTGGCATTGCTTAAATCCTGCCAGGCATTAAACCTAAACCTGCCACTTGTTTTGCCGAGGTAAATGCTATGCGTATATCCGATGATGTCTTTACCATCTTTGTTGAGCAGCGCACTCATGCCGGTGCTGCCCCCAATATTCCAGGTATTGGTTTTATCGTTGAGGTCGAATAAAAAGGAACTCACATTTGCATCGTAGTCTTTTCCGCTGCGCATGGTATTGGTATTTACAAACGATACACTGCTGTTGTGTTTCATAGTTTGGTCGAGCACAAAAACATTGTAATTGGTGAGGGGGCCTGTTTCAAATTTTCGCTTGCCATCAAGGTTATTTTCAATTACGGCATATTGTGGTTTGGTGATGGCATTTAAAATACCGATGCCTAATCCCTTTTGTGTACGGCCACTTATTTTAGTGGCATTAATCAATTTGCTTTGTGCCGGGTTTTTTGCTACAAATTCTCCGGCCGCAGTTTGGCCATAAGCATCATAATAATGGATGGGCAGTCCACCAATGCGGCGACTGTAAAATAAATTCCCTTTATTAAAAAGCTCTGTTCCTTCTGTAAAAAAAGTTCGGTTTTCAGTAAAGCGTTGTTCAAAAGGGGTAAGGTTAAGCACCCTGTTATCACTCTGCACCTGACCAAAATCTGGTATCAGGGTCATATCTAACGTAAACGCCTGGTTGATACCATATTTTACATCCATACCACCATTGATAGTGTTGCTTGTTTTTTTGGCCCCGGCAGCGGCTGTGCCATCATGATTTGAATAGGCAGACATGTAAGGTGAAAACTGCAGGCGCATGGGTGGTTTAATATTCACCAGGTTTTTCAATAATCCTTCCTGTGTTAAAAACCCATTTACATTGGGGTCTATCGATTGCCAGAACAATTGCTGACCGCTTTTTTGTCGGCGCCTTACAATATTTAAACCCCAGTTTTGTACCTGCTTAAGCGGAAAGCGTATGGCCGAATAAGGTAAAAACATTTCAAAACTCCATCCGTCATTTTGAATTTTAGAGGCACTTTTCCATACGGCGTTCCAGCTAAAATCTTCACTGTCGCCATTGGTATTGGGTGCCTGCTTTGCATCCATTTGCTCACCCAAGGGAGTTACAAAATATTCGAAGCCATTCAGTTTGTCGTAATAGGTATCAAAGATAATTCCTATAAAGTCGTTGTTGCCAAAGCCATCACGCCCTGTTAATTCAGATGCAATACTATCCTTGTTACTTTCGTGCAGGTAGCCGCCAATATAAATCCCCTCATCGCTGTACATAAAAAATACCTGGGTAGCATTCGCCTTATCTTCCGGCTTAAAAGGGGTAGGCCTTAGTTCAATAAAATTTTCGGCCACTGCTGCCTTTTTCCAGGCAGGTTCTGTAATAATCCCATCAATTAAAATAGTATCGGTAGTTCGGTAAGCAGTTAATTCTTTTTTTGCAACCTGTGCAAATGCAGCAGATTTAATAATCACAATAAAAAATAAAATCACCAATCGTATGGTCATGAAGTACAGTTTTTTCGGTTAACATTCAAGGCTCTGAATCTTTTACGAAATTAAACGTAGCCCTTTACGATTTGTTACCATTCATCACGGCATAGGGGTATTAGGTTTTTGTTAACAAATATATTTTTCTTTAATTTTTACCGGAAGGTATTTATTCTTGTCCGGGCTAAGAAGCAATGTGGATCATCGTTGCGTCGCCCTCTTGTACTGAATACCTGTGGGGAGCTTTAATTGTGTTTATAAATTTGGCTTAAGGAAATAAGTAAACAATGATGAATTGTAATTAAGCAGTTTTTTTCGGATAGGTTTAATTATGTATCATATATTTATAAATAACGTAACTTTTTAAGGACAACAATCAATGAGAAAAGACAAACTAAATAATGAAGAAAAAACTGTGGAACTTAAAAAGTACCGGGACTTGGTTTTTGCAACAATAGATTACTATCTCAACAATAGTTTACTGAAGATAAAAACGGCTGACTTTAACTCATATGAACACTACAAATTACTTAAAACACAGGCCGAAGAACATTTTCAAAAAGGCAGGTTAACAAAACTTAAACAATGGTTTCGTGACTTGACAGAAATGCAAGTTGAAAGTGGTGATTTAAATTTCAACAACTATTTAAAAGAGAAAACAAATTACGAAATCGATATTTT
>JANMVB010000149.1:0-2984 GCA_031392305.1 Ferruginibacter sp. | reverse complement strand
TAAGAGACAGAATATTGGATTAGAGTAATGAATTAACGGATGATAAACTTTTTCACCGAAAGTATCCTCCCTTCATTGTGATAACAACACAACACATGTAACTCTTTTCCACCCAATTTTATATACCCTACACTTTTTTCCATATCCCCATCGCTTTAGGCCTTTAAGCCAATACCTCCTGAATCTCCGTTGGTTCTAGGTTCGCATTTCTCATTGCAATACCTCTTGCCGCATTTCCTGCAAAATCACTGAATGCTTTTTTAGTAATTTCATCATTGCCTGCCATTACCGGCACACCGCTATCGCCTCCCTCACGGATAGATTGTACAATTGGTATTTGCCCCAGGAAGGGTATATCAAATTCGTCTGCCAAATTTTTACCGCCGTCTTTTCCAAAAATATAATATTTGTTTGCAGGCAGTTCGGCAGGAGTAAAATAACTCATGTTTTCTACCAGGCCAATAACGGGTACTTTTAACTGAGCTTGTCCAAACATGGCAATGCCTTTTTTAGCATCAGCCAATGCCACCAATTGCGGGGTGGTTACTACAATTACGCCTGTAACCGGTACCGTTTGTACAATCGTTAAATGAATATCGCCGGTGCCCGGTGGCATATCAATTACCAGGTAATCCAGTTCGCCCCAATCCACATCGCTTACAAACTGGCGGATGGCGCTGCTAACCATGGGGCCCCGCCAAACTACCGCCTGCTTTTCATCAACCAGCAGGCCGATGCTCATCATTTTAATTCCATATTTTTCAATGGGTACAATCAATCCTTTTCCATCCACTTCTTTCATTAATGGCCTGTCGCCCCTTACACCAAACATAATGTGCTGGCTGGGGCCGTAAATATCCGCATCCATTAACCCTACTTTAGCACCACCCTGTGCCAGTGCCAGCGCAAAGTTGCAGGCTACTGTGCTTTTACCAACGCCACCTTTACCACTTACAACCGCAATAATATTCTTAACACCTTTTAATATAGTTTTTGCATCTTTTCGGTTGCTGGTTGTGTTGCTTGTAAAGTTTACTTTTACCACCGCTTCCTTATCCACCAGTATTTTTACAGCATTAATGCAGGCATTCATAATCATATCTTTCAGCGGGCAGGCGGGGGTAGTAAGCACTACTGTAAATGAAACATTTTTGCCTGCAATTTCAATGTCTTTCACCATGTTCAGTGTCACAAGGTCTTTGCCCAAATCAGGCTCCTGCACGTTGCTGAGGGCCTTTAAAATATCATCTTTTGTCATCGTTCAATTATTTGTTAAAAAACCATACCGGCGGCAAATTTAAACATTGAACAACTTACTTTGTTTATTAATTAAGGAATGTTGTTATTTTTGGCAATCAATAAAATAACGGTAAAGTAGATACAGGAATCATTGTTAAAATTTTCAACTTAAAATAATAAAGCCTTTGGCCACAGGTGCATGAATAAACTTATACTATATTTTTTAATCGCTTGCTTTCTTATACCTGTTGCTTCCAAAGCACAATTCGAAACCTTTAAAGATTCCGTTGTACAATTATATGGCGTGGTAATGACGGCTGACAGCCTTAAAGGGATACCCTCTGTTAGTGTAACAATTAAAGGCACCAACAGGGGCACATTTACAAACGAACAGGGCGTGTTTAGTATCGTAGCTTTAAAAGGCGACTTTGTAGAATTTTCGAGCGTGGGATACAAGCCAAAATTAGTTACTATTCCCAAAGACATACCAGGCAGCCAGTATAGTTTGCTGCAACTAATGGTAAATGATACCGTATATCTTGCAGCCACCATTATAAGGGCCAAGCCTTCACGTGAACAGTTTGAACGTGACTTTCTCAACACCGTAGTGCCGGATGACCAGCTCGAAATTGCACGTAAAAATAATGATGAAAGCCAGCGGAGATTATTGATGGCTTCCCTGCCCCGGGATGGCAAGGAAGCAGCCGGCAAATACTTAACGCAACAGGCTGCAAAAACATATTACAATGGCCAGATTCCGCCCATGAATATTTTTAATCCCTTTGCCTGGAACGAGTTTATAAAATCCTGGAAGCGGGGTGATTATAAAAAGAAATAGTTTCATCTCTTAACCGCAGTTTTTTCAATACAATTATTTGTGTACGGGCTCTGAAGCAATGGGCATCATCGTTGTGTCACTCCCTTGTACGTTATACCAATGTGGATCTTTCCTCACAATATTTTTATGCATTCCTTACCCTGAATTCACCCAACGCATTGTCAGGAACATTTCAAATCAATTCATTAGATGGGGTTGTTTGAGTTAATTATTTATCCGCAGAGATCAAGAGAAAATTAAGGTTACGCAGAGAGTGTAATTATAATCTCTGCGAAAACTCTTTTAACTCATTTTCTCAGCGGTGAAAAAGGAGATAAAACATAGAGCAGGTGTAAAAATGAATTACTTCAAACAGCTTCTTAGTTTTCCATCAAATATGCTGTGGGTAAAGCTCCACATTGGTATAACGTACAAGGGAGTGACACAACGATGTCGCCATAAAATTCAAATGTTCGTACCCATAAAAAAAGAAGTATTATACTTAAACATTTTTAATTGCGTAATTAACTTTCTTTGTACAAAGAAGCAGGAACTAATATGAGCAAATTGAATACTGACCCGGCAAGCAATATATTTATTATTGGCTTTATGGGGAGTGGCAAAACACATTGGGGGAAAATTTGGGCTTCGGCGCATCACCGTGCATTTATTGACCTGGATGAAGTGATTGAAAATAAGTATGACAAAACAATTGCAGCAATTTTTGAGACAGATGGTGAAGATTATTTTAGAAGGATTGAAGCGGAAACTTTACGTGCCTGTGCCTTGATGCAAAATACCATTATCGCCTGCGGCGGAGGTACTCCTTGTTTTTATGATAATATGAAATGGATGAATGAACACGGCATTACCCTGTTCATCACCAGTAGCCCAGCCGAAATATTAAACCGGGTATTACCGGAGCTGG
>JANMVB010000550.1:0-3162 GCA_031392305.1 Ferruginibacter sp. | reverse complement strand
TTTTTTGCCATTCACATTGGCTGCGGAAGTGGCAAATTTAAAACGCAGTATATCCGTGCCTTCTGTTTCGGGTATATCAATCGCCGCATATAAATCTAAAATATTTGCCGGCGACCCATGGCTTTGGTTGCGGATAAGTTTACCTTTTTGTTTAGCCCATGTATGCCAGGACTGTGTAAATTTTTCGAGTAATAATTCACCAATGGTTTGGCGGTAATCGTACAATATCCTGGTATGTTTTTCTGAACTGTCTTTAGTAAACAGCGCAGGCAATTCATTTTTCAAATCGTACCCCCGCCGTTGCTTAAACGCTGTAAAAAAACCGGGTGTCCAGTTACTTTGTCCCCTTGCATCATCCACTTCATAACTGTCATTAAAAAAACTACGGAGGTAACTAATATCCTTACCCGCAAATGCTTTATCAAACTGCCTCAAATAATTATGCAAAGCATTCGCACTAAAATGATCTGTTACATTTCCTTCGCCACCCGGCGCTGCCCGCTCTACCATTTTACCGTGCAAGCCCTGGAACAAAGCAAACAAAATCCATTTACCTCCAGGTGCGTTCCATTTCAACATTCCATTCTCCACTTTATCTAAAACATCCACAGCCTTTCCGTTTTCATCATAAGCCATTAAAGCCACCAGCGGCAGTTTGCCGGGGTAGCGCACCTGGTCAAGCGCCAGTGATTGCAAATTTTTATTGGAAGCTACCGGGTAAATAATCTCTTCAATTTTTAATGGCTTACCATTTGCAGTCCGCACAAATGCTTCGGGTAAAAACTCAATCCTATCCTGCAAATTTCCCCCGCCATTTAGTTCATACTTTTTATATGCCAGGTATTTGCAGGCATCCGTTTCAGTTACCCAGGGGCCGCCAAAAGGCCAGCCCGTGCCTGTCGCCATGTCAATACCCAGACCTAATTTTTTTCCTTCCTGCAATGTGTGCAACAACATTTCTACCCACTGCCCCGAGAGAAAAGGAATGAATTGTTTTTCCGTTCCTTTCACCCCGTAAATCGGCGTAATCTCCAACCCGCCGAGGCCAGCCTGCTGATATTTTTTCATCAATATACTTAGGTCAGATTTGTTAACAGCGCTGCCTTGCCACCACCAACGTGTCCATGGCTTTGCGGTTTGAGTAATAGCAGGCCATTTTATTTGTGCAGGTAAATGTTGCATGCAAATGGCCGTAAATGCAATCACCAAAAAACTTTGCTTAATCGCAATATGGTTAAAATATTTCTTCAATGGTTGTTAAATATTTTACTGCTGAATTTTCTTTTTATATTTTTCTATAGACTGTATAAATAAAAAAATATACTTTTTTGAACCAACATTGAGTCATTGGGCAACATCGTTGTGTCACTCACTGGAGCGTCATACCTATGTGGATCTTTACTCATGTTATGCAAAGAAAAAATCCACAGGATATTCAAAACATAACATCAATTTCCCTTCAGTTATTATAATGCATTAATGAACCACTCCTTCATAATCTACCTCATTTTAATTACGAATTTTTATTACTTTTTTATATCCCATTCCAATACTTTCACCATTGTAGGTGCAGTATTCAAAATGCCTTCCCCATCTGCTTGTTGAACTGTTTGAATAAATACATTCAGCATTCCTTTTTCTTTCCATAATTCTGTATCGTAACTGGGCTCCCATGCACCCACTACATCCCTGGTAACATCATTTACTTTCCATTTTCCTTTTGCAAGGTTCCTGCATACAGCAACAGAAACTTTGTCGCCCCTTTCTTCATCCCTGAAAATAATTGCAGCGAGTTGCTTTCTACCTTGTCTCCAGGTAATAATTTGTGGTCTTGATATGGGTATGCGTTTGGTGCCCATGCCACCCAGACTAAAGCCAGTTTTACGAAACCGTGTATGGTTAACTTTCCACTCACTACCCTGCCTGTAAATAATATGGTATTGAGGAATTGTATCCGAGCCATCTTTCCAATAAGAAGCAATGAATGGATTACCCGATTCATCAGCAACCATCGAAGTTTGATTGATCAGTTCATGTTGTTGCGGTATCGGGTAAACATATTCTGCAGTTGCCATCGTGATGGGCAGCAGGTATTTTTCGCTGGTTGATTTTTCCCAACTTTTGCCACCGTCTGTTGAACGGGCATAGCACATATCATGATTGCTGGCTACATCTGCTGTTTCACGCCAAACCCACGAAATATGAATGGTGCCTTTTGTATCCGTGCAGGCCTGCCAGTAAGCATTTCGCTTCCCTTCACCATCAAGCAGGTTTTGTTGTAAACCGGCCCATTGCCTGGTCACGATATTGTACTGATTGATTACAAGCGACCCATTTCCCGACTCGCCATTGCGATAAAAAAACAACAGGTTACCATCCGGCAATTTATAAAACTCGGGGTAAGTTACCCGTTGCTCATCACTACCAGTCATGCTGAGCCGTTGCGTTAAATCAAGCGAGCCGGGGCTGATACTTTTGCAATAGTTCAACGGGTTATTGTGATGATCCCAGGCAAGGTGAAGATACCCGCCGCCATCCACCATAATGCTGATTGAATTGTGTGCATCGGCGGCATTGCCCTGGTAAGGTGTAGTTTTTAGCAGCCATTTGTCACTGCCGGATTTTCTTTTTCCTAACATAACAAAACGTTCTTTATTATAGAAAGCTATGTATTGCGTATCCCTGAATGTGACCAGTGAATTTTTCCTGAAAACCACGGCATTTACTGAATTGTTTGCCCACCCGCTATCTACGTTTACCAGTTTCATGTAGCTGTTATCCTGCGCTTTCACCTCAGTTATTAATAAAAAAGCAAAAACCAAGAGGCAGGTGTAATTCATGAAACGGTTAAGAATTTTTACAGGTGGTAAATAGAAGATTTTGTGTGAATGCATTTACAAAAAAACGTCTTTCATGTCATAAAAAATATTATAAAAATTCGCCTTCAATTACAGTTCTTTCAATATATTTCCTACGATATCATTTTACTCGTAATACTGCAATGAACTGTCGTTTATTTTGAATTTATTTTTGTCCATCATACGGTACATTTCAGCACCTGCTAAAATTACCGGGCCATAGCCATGCGCCGCAAAAACATTCACAGGGCGGTAATAATAAAATGCAGGATCGAATGCCATGCCTGTTCCTACACAGGTGCCT
>JANMVB010000114.1:0-18823 GCA_031392305.1 Ferruginibacter sp. | reverse complement strand
TATTGAAAAAAATACAAGTGAATAGGCGGTTTATTTTGTTTGTGGGCTATCGGCAATTAAGCATCTCTCAGCTTGGGTTCCGGCTATTCGTTGCAAGTCCGGCACAAGGCCATGGCACAAAGCCTCACCGTGCTTTCCACTGCTATCCGGCATCCATTAAGCAGGTGAGTTTCAATTTGGCTTTTTCCACCTGATGTGAAGCGGCTACAGTTCATTGTTATTTTCTTTATAATATTCTCCTTTGCTCAGAGGGTGCTAACCTTTTATTGAAGACTATACGATTTTGAAACTATCACGTATGTAAAGATCCAAATAGGTATGACGTACAAGTGAGTGACACAACGATGTTAAATTGAAAAACAAATGTTGGTCAACAAATTGTTTTAATCTTTATTAGCGGAGTTTTTTACTTTTATAAAAGTATTTTATTGAGGAAAAGATAGGCTACGGAAAAGTAAATGACGAGGCCGGTTACATCTACCAGTGTGGCTACAAATGGCGCTGAACTTACAGCAGGATCGGCGCCCAATCTTTTTAAAATAAGTGGCAGCATAGAGCCGGTGAGTGTGCCCCAAAGTACTACGCCAATTAAGGATAAGCCAACAGTTAACCCGATGAGAAAATAATACGGGCCGTATAAATCCGGAAAAATATTTGCCCAGATAACAACCCTGGTAAATCCGATGATACCCAGTACAGTGCCGAGCATAAGGCCCTGGATAATTTCCCGGCGCATTACACGCCACCAGTTACTAAGTGTGAGTTCGCCTACTGCCATGGCCTGTATAATTAAGGTAGAAGCCTGCGAACCTGTGTTGCCGCCGCTTGAAATAATGAGTGGTATAAAAAGGGCCAACACTACTGCTTTTTGTATTTCATCTTCAAAGTATCCCATGGCAGTTGCTGTAAACATTTCTCCCAAAAAAAGTATGATGAGCCAGCCTACTCTTTTCCTGAATAATTTAAACAAAGGCATTTCAAGATAGGGTTCATCGAGGGCCTGCGTACCACCCATTTTTTGCATGTCTTCGCTGAACTCTTCACTGGCTACCCACAACACATCATCGATGGTAACAATGCCGAGGAGTTTGTTACTCTTGCTAACAACGGGCAGGGCTACCCGGTTATTCATTTTAAATGCTTCGTTGGCTACTTCCTGGTCATCTTCGGCATGCAGGGCGATGAACCGTTCATCCATTAATTCGTTCACCTTTTTTTCCGGCGTGGCCATTATAAAATCCTTTATGCGGATGTCATCCAGCAGTTCGCCTTTTTGATTGATCACATAAATCACATCAATTGTTTCGCTGCTTTTGGCAAATTTTCTGATGGTATTTAATACATCTTCCACAGTATCATTTTCATATACATACA
This sequence comes from Ferruginibacter sp., assembly GCA_031392305.1. Taxonomy (GTDB): domain Bacteria; phylum Bacteroidota; class Bacteroidia; order Chitinophagales; family Chitinophagaceae; genus Ferruginibacter. The sequence goes on along the minus strand of JANMVB010000114.1, from coordinate 17,449 downwards.
CATAGTCTGGCGTCATCAGCCGGCCCACACTCCCTTCAGGATAGCCCAGCAGTGAAAGGGTAATTTTTCTTTCTTCCGGATTAAGCGTTTTTACAAGTTCTCTTACGGCATTGCCAGGCAATTCACTTAAAAAAGCCGTGCGGTCATCTGGTGGAAGTTCATTTAATAACTCTGCTGTTTTAAGTGGCGGCAGTGCTTTGATGATCCTTTTTTGTGCAGTAAGTTCCAATATCTTAAATACACTTGCGGCACGGTGCAGCGAAAGATGGCTAATGATATTGTTTTCGTAATCTTCATTTTCATAGATAAGTTCGGCCACATCGCTAATATTCTGATTGTTCAGAAAATCCTGTATGCCCAACATATTTTCTGAAGCAATTACTTCTTCAAACTGCTGCTGTATTGATATTTCATTTATTTCCAAAGCAAGGAATTTAAGTATTTTTATTTTTTAATAAATGAGAAATGAGCGATGAGTGATGAATAATGAGTAGTGAATAATGAGTAATGAACACACCATCATCCATCAACCATTAACCATGACCATCAACCATGAAACCATGATCCATGATCCATGATCCATGAACTATGAACCATTAACCACGAACCATCAACCAATCGCAAATTACTTGTTTTACAATTAATAAAAAGTTATGCTAAAACCCTATTTATTTGTAAGAGAAACCCATTCAATGGGCAAAGGGGTTTTTACAAATGAATGCATTGCGGCTAACACAGTTATTGAAATATCGCCGGTGATTGTTATGAGCATGGAAGACAGGCTCCACCTTGACAAAACATTATTGCAGAATTATATTTTTGAATGGGGTAAACATAAAGATCAATGTTGCATGGCGCTTGGGTTGATACCGGTTTATAATCACAGTTATAAAAGCAACTGCGAATATTTTATGGATTATGCGGATGAAGTTATTATGGTAAAAACTGTAAGGCGGATTGAAAAAGGGGAGGAGCTTTTTATAAATTATAATGGGGATTGGGATGATGCCACCAGCCTTTGGTTTGATGCAAAATAACAACAGGCAGGGTTAACTGCCTGTTGTAAATAATTTAACCGTTGGTGAATTAATCTGTGTATTTATGGCCTGCAGTTATCCAGTCAAGTATCTGTTGCTTGTCTGCTGTTGAAAGGGCCGTTTTGGGTGCAGGTGGCATTATAGAAGGACTTGCATCTACAGCCCTTGCTTTAATTCGGTCCCACTTACTTACAATGGTACAATCATCCGAAAAATTGATGCCTGATTGAGCAGAAGCACCCGTGTGGCAACCGCTTACTGCACAGTTTGTTTGAATAATATTTTTTACGGGAGCAAATGTTACACCGGCAGGAAAATTACTTATAATAGCAGTGCTTGTTTTTATGCAACCATCTGCATCTTTCGCATTTAAAGTATAATTGCCTGTTGCAAGGTTATTAAAAACATTGGAAGCCTGGAATGCCCCATTGTTGAGGCTGTAGGTAAACCCTGTACTTCCTGCAGCAGTGATAGTTAATGCCCCGGTTGGGTTACATTTATCCGAGCCTGTAGCGGCCCCATTTACTGTAATGTTTTTACCAATGCACACATCTGCACTTGCAACTACAAAACTTTTTGTGGCGGAGCAGTTTGCAGCATCTTTTGCTATGATACTATAAGTACCGGCAGCAAGGCTTGAAAAATTGCCGGATGCCTGGAATGCACCGTTATTAATGCTAAAGGTAAAACCCGTGCTGCCGGTTGCTGCGGAGGCAATGCTTCCATTGGAAGTGCCGGTTGCTGCATCTGTTACAGTTGCTGTAATTACAATTGTTTTACCTGCACAGGGATCAACAGGTGAAGGGTCACTTTTGCTGCATGCATTGATGACAACCACACATACAACCACACACGCAGATAGTAGTAAACTACCATGGGTAATTTTTTTCATTGACGATGTTTTTAGAAAGATTTCAGAAATGTTACCTGGCAAACGAAGGCCTGTATGTAAGAGAAAAGTTAATACCGGTACCCAATAATTTTATATCCCCCGTTCCCATACCTTTAAACGGGATCTTTATAAAAGGAGTTGCCCCAAGATTGAAACTTTTTGAAATTTCTTTTTCAAAAATTACACCCACAGTAGCAAGAGAAAACCAATAGTTTGTTTGCGAACTATTTTTATAATCCCAGTTATACGAATTATAGTTGGAGGTGAATAGGTATGTGTAAGATTCTTTGGTCATGAAATAAGATGATAGGCCAGCTAATAAAGACGTTTTGATTTTTTTGCCTGGTGTGAGTTGATATTTTATATTCAACGGAACCTCAATCATATTACAATAGCCGGTTACACTTTGCAGTTTGTACGAACCCCAGGGAACATAATTTGATTTGTAATCTTTACCGTTTACAGTGTAATTCTTTTTTGATAAAATAACCCCGGTTTGCAGGGTGATATTTTTTAAAATATTGTAACCAATCAATAACCCATAATTGCCGCCGGGCTTATCAAAATTTGAAAATTTAATGGTGGTTAGTTCCGGTGCGTACAATAATGTAATTTCAACAGGGCGTTTTTTCAGGTCAACTTTTTTACCCTTTTTGGTGGCAACAGTTTCGGTTGTATCTCCTTTGGTATCCTTTTCTTTATTAGCCAACTCTTCAACCGGAGGAACTAATTTTTTTTCTATTTCTACTGTTGCAATATGTTTGGTGGTATCAAGCCGTTTATTTGTTGAAGATTCAATTTCAACGGTTGTTTCAATACTTGTTTTGGGTGGGGAGGTGGTAGTTACTTTAATCTTTATCGGTTGTAAATTCAGCGGTACTGCATTATCAGGATTTTTTTCTTTTTGAGCTAATTGGTCAGGAGTTGATACACTTACATTTTCATCTACACTTCCTTGCGTAATTTTTATTTTTGAGTAACCTGCCCGCCGGGTTTTTAAGTTTTTATTGTTTACATTTTCCAGGCCTAGCGTTACTGTATTTGTATTTGTTGCCGGTGTGTTTTTTGTATCCGTTTTTTGAGAAACTGCTTCGGTGGTAACTGATGAAGTGGAAGATTCTGGTGTAGGGTTTGGGCTGGGTTTGTTATCAATAATCTTTGAAGGTTTGACGGTTTCTTTAGCTGTAAAATTATTTTTATCACTTTTGCTAATGTTGTTGAAAAGAAAAACACTTCCACCAAGTAACAGAAATAAAAGTATCCAAAGAACCAAAGGCCTTTTGCGGGGCTCTTTTTTCATGGGCATTTCTTTATCAAGCATAGCCTGCATCCCCTCCCAATTTGGAACGGCGCCACTGGCCTCATTTTGTTCGGCTGCATCATGGATCATTTTATCCAGCTCCTTGTCTGATGGTTGCATCATTCAGTTTATTATAGTTCATTTTTTTTTCTAAAATAGCTCTCAGGTGTTCTCTCGCCTTTGATAAATTTGATTTGGAGGTACCTATTGAGATGTGCAGTTTTTTTGCAATTTCATCGTGAGAATGTCCCTCTATTACATGCAGGTTAAAAACGGTTTTATAAGCAGGTGATAATTGTTTTACTGCCATAATTATTTCTTTGTATCCTAATTTATCTTCTCCGTTTTCGTTGTGGTCTGCAAGGCTATATTGAGTTGAGATGTCATATATTTTTACATTTTTCCTGCTTCTATAACGGTCGATACAGGTGTTAACAATAATTGTTCTAAACCATCCTTTAAACGAATTGACATAATTGTTAGATTTATCAAGATTGCAGAGATGGATATTTTTAAACAATTTTAAAAAACTATCATTTGCTAAAGCATTTGCTTCCTGTTCATCATCTGCATACCGGTACGCAATATTATATGCATAGGTATATAGCAGCCTGTACAATTCTTGTTGGCTTTCCCTGTTGTTTTGCTTACAACATTCTATCAGGCTAAGTATGGTTTGGTTACTTAAGCTCAATCCCGTTGTTTGTTAAGTGGTAAATGCTTACTTAATACGGATAAATTCAACAAACGGTTGTGTGGGTAGTTTTTTTTTAATTGCCCCGTTTAAAATAAATTATCCGGCTATGAAATTAAAATTAATTCCAGTTGATTTAAAAATATTATTATAATACCAGGGTGCAGTTTTTAGTAACAGACCTTGATGTAAGCAACTGCTTTAAATTACTTACACAGGTGAAGGGTTAAAAATATGAGTTAGGTATTGTTGTCCGAACGAAGCAGCAGCCATGGTCAGCATCGTTGTGTCACTCACTTGTACCGCATACCATTGGGGATCTTTAATTGCGTTATAAATTATAATTCTGTTCCGGTGGGCAATGTCATTAAGTTAAGAGCCATCAATCATTTGCCCCGTCCCTTTAGGGCGGGGAATAGAAAATTCATTTATTTTTTGGCTTTAGCCAAATCAAGATTTGGGCTAAAGCCCCATTTCTATTGCTGAGTTTTATCCACGCCCTAAAGGGACGTGGCAATTGAAATCCTTAACTTAATGACATTGCCCTTCAGGGCTTAATTAAATTATGAATCAATATTTACAAATCCCTGAAGGGGCGAAACATAATAGCACAGGGCAACGCCCTGTGTAAAAAAATAAGCCAAGCCCTGTAAGGGCGCAATAATTCTCAAAATATTTTTACTATAACATTTTTAATGGAAGTGTATAATACTTTTGTTGTGCCGCAAGAGCAGGATGAATTTTAAATACACCATTGCGCAGTATGGAAAAGACTGTTTTGTAAGAATTATTTTAACGCTGTTCTATCAATTGTATTTCGCATGCAATTTTTACCTCGTCGCCTACTACTACACCGCCGGCTTCGGTTAAAGAGTTCCATGTAAGGCCAAAATCTTTCCGGTTTATTTTACCATTTATACTAAAGCCCGCTTTAATATTTCCATAAGGGTCTTTTACAACTCCACCGAATTCGATACCCAGTTTAATGTTTTTTGTAGTGTCCTTAATGGTAAGGTCGCCATATAATTCATACGACCCATCGTTATCTACATTTTCAAATTTGGTAGCCACAAATTTTACCTGTGGATAATTTGCCACATCAAAAAAATCTTCGCTTTTTAGGTGTGCATCCCGCTGTTCATTGCCGGTTGTAATGGAATCAACTTCTGCTGTAAAGCTGATTTTTGATCGCATGAAATCTTCTTCTTCTGTTTCTACAGTTGCATGAAAAAGATTGAAACTACCGGTGACATTTGTTATCATCAGGTGCTTTACTTTAAATTGAATTTCACTATGTGAGGGGTCGGTTACCCAGTTTCTTGTTGCCATGATTTTAAATTTTTAGTTAGCTTTTTTAATTGAATAAAATGATGAATTTCTATTTATTAAAGCAGGTGGTAAAAAGAAATAACACAATTAAAGATCCCCATTGGTATTTAGTACAAGAGGGCGACGCAACGATGTACCACATTGCTTCTTAGCCCGGACAAATAATTCTTTTTTAAAACTGCAATTTTAAATAACATAGGTTTTGTTAGAAAACGCAGTCATGATTTAATTGTATTAAATACCGGGAACAACTACTTTTTTTTCTTTATTGCTTTTTATGGCGGCCTCAATAATCTGCATCACCTGTATGCCTTCTTCGGCAGTTACCGGCATGGGGCCATCTGTTGTAATGGCGTTATACACTGCATCGTAATAGCCATAATAGTTGCCCTGCAATGATGTTATTTTTTCCCTGATTAATTTGCCATTTTTTTCTGTATGCAATAATCCTTCCTCTGATGCAGGCTCGGTTCCCCAATCTGATAAGTTGGGTATTTTACCTGCCAGCAGATCGTTTTCCTGAATATCGGTACGGCCCTTAATAAACGACCCTTTGGTGCCGTGAAAAATATAACCGGGCAAAGCTTCTTTTACAAACAAACTACTTTTTAACCTTAACCTTACTGTGGGATAATACAAAAGAATATCAAACCAGTCATCCACTTCTGAACCTTCTCTCAGTATCCTGATATCTGCAAAAACACCCTGCGGAAACCCAAATAAGCAAATGGCCTGGTCTATTAAATGCGGGCCAAGATCTTTTAAAAGCCCACTGCCAGGTCCTGCAATTTCTTTATGCTGTTTGGGGCTGAGCTGTGGTTTATACCGGTCAAAATGTATTTCGGCTTCCACAATTTCGCCCAGCCATCCTTCGTTCAATATTTTTTTAATGGTTTTAAAATAACTGTCCCACCTGCGGTTTTGAAACACGGATATTTTTTTATTTTTTGCAGCTGCCAGTTCTTTTAATTCAATGGCTTCTGCTGCTGTGGCCGTAAAAGCTTTTTCTACTATGGCATGTTTGCCGGCTTGTAAAACCTGTTTGGCATACCCGTAATGCGTACCCGTAGGCGTATTTACAACTACCAGGTCGATAGTGTCATCTGCTAATATTTCTTCTAAAGTATGATAGGATGTAACGCCGGGGTAAATATCCCGGATGAGGTGTTTGCTTCTTTCCCAGGCACCTGCAAGCTCAAAGCCGGGGTGCAGGTGTATAAATGGCGCATGAAATAATTTGCCAGACATGCCAAAGGAGAGGAGTGATGTTTTAATGGGGGGCATAAGAAGATATTTTTACTGAACGGTGAAATTAGTAAAAACTAAAAAAAAGCATCAAAAAAAATAGTGCTAAAATAATTTAAGCCCATAATACCCTACAAGTGTAAAAACAACACAGCGGGTAACCACACCAATACAGCACCAGGTAAGTAGTTTTCGCAAATTGGCATTTAGCGCAACACCTACAGCAATGCTGATAGGGGCACCTACGGATACAGTGCCTAAAAAGCCTAACCCCATGATGCCATATTTATTCCAGATGCGAAATAAGATGGGGTGTTTGATTGTTTCATCTCCTGCCGGTTTATTTTTTTTGAAAATTGCCCTTATTTTATCTCCTAAAAAAGCGGTGATAAATACACCGGCCAGGCCACCGGATACACTTGCAATAAAGATAGTCCACGGCGATAAGCCCATAGCAAAGCCGGCCGGTATGGCCGCATAAATTTCGAAAGTTGCCAATGCTGCAACGGTAAGTATTTTTAAAAACATGATTAGCTGATAGTAGTGTTGGTTATTTGCACCTGTACAATTTTACACCTGCAAAAAGATCAATAAATAATTTAAATACGCCTTCACTCTTAAATAATACAACCCAATAATTTTAAAGAGGAGAAAGTATTTGTGCGAAGACTGGAGTGCAAATTACTTTGTTTTGATTTAGCAAAACAATCATTAACACTATTGGTGGCAATGAGTTGGATGATTGAATAAAAAGTGTTTTACAATGATGGCATCAGTATTTTAAAACTGCTGCCTTTGCCAGGTGTACTTTCAATTAATAATTGTGCATTTGTTTTTTGGAGTAATTCTTTTACAAGAAACACACCCAGCCCACTTCCCCTTTCTCCATCTGTGCCAGGCGTACTCTCTGTTTGATTGGTGGCAAGTTGCTGTAATTGCTCCTCCGTCATGCCCAGCCCTTCATCCTTTACGGTAAGCATTACAACTTCAGATTTTTTTATGGAGCTGATGAAAATATTACTATCAGCATTGCTGAATTTTATAGCATTGGTTAATAAATTTCTTAACGCAATGGTAATAATTGTGTGGTCCCCCAATGCGGCGGCGGCATCAATATTTGTATGTAGCGTAATATTTTTTTGCATTGCCTGTGCCCTTACCGTATCCAATACATCTAATACACAATCTTCTATATTTATGGGAGTAATATTTGCCTGGGTTGATTTTATTTGAAGATTGGCCCACACCAGCAGGTTATCCAGCATTTCACATGTTTGTGTTACAGCCTGCATGGTACTTTTTTTAAACAATTCTTTTTTATCAGCAGAAAGGGTTACATCATCTGCCAGTGAAAGATAGGAGCGTAGTGTTACCAATGGATTTCGAAGATCGTGGCTGATGATGCTGAACAACCGGTCTTTTACCTGGTTAAGTTTTTCAAGCTCAATATTTTGCTGATGGATGCGTTCGTTTTTTTGCTGTAACACCCGGTTATTATTTTTTATACGGTTATATAAAAAAGCAAGAGCGGCCAGTACAACTGCTGCCGCCAGTGCTACAATAATAAAAATATTGCGTTGGTTTTTTTGCCGGTTTACTTCTATATCCTTTTTTATTATTTCTGCGTTCTTTTTTTCAACCTGGTAATCTGCTTCTATTTGGGTAAGCTGGTTGTTATTGTCTGCGGTAAAAAGACTGTCTTTAATATTGTAGTATTTTTTTAAATATTGGGTTTGCAACGCATAGTTTTTCATGTTGCCAAACATGTCGGATAAATTATTATAATTTTCCATTTCCACCATTGGGCTTCCTGCCTGTTTTGAGAAGGCTATACTTTTATCAAAAGCTTCTTTTGCTTTTGCAAAGTTTCCTGCCTGCGAATGGGTTGCGCCAATATTATTATACACAACCGCAAAATTATCAACAGGTATATCCATAGTTTTATATGCAAGTAAAACACTGTCAAAACATTCCAAAGCCTTAGCCGTATTTTTCTGATGTTTATAGGTAAGGCCTATGTTGGCGAGTGTGCTTGTAAACATTTCCCGGTTACCTAACTTTCGTGAAAGCTCCAATGCTTTTTGCAGGTAAATAATGGCGCTGTCATACAGCTTTTGCTGATCGTATAGCATGCCCCTTTCTGCAAAAATATTGATGAGTTGCATACTGTCTTTCTGTGCTGTAATCAACTGCTGCGCCAGGTTATAGTATTGATTGGTGCGGTCAAAATCTTTATTTTGAAAATATACATTGCCAATAGACATGTAGGCATTCCCCAGCCTGAAACTGTCTTTCAGCTTTTCATACCCTCTTACAGATTCCTGGTAATTTTGTAATGACTTGTCAAAATCACCCTTCATTAAATAACAATATCCAATGCTGTAATTATAGTTGGCAACCTGCAGTGGAAGCTGAAGTTTTTGTGCTAGTTGCCGGGCATTTTGCAGGTAACCGATGGCTTTGCCGGCATTATTATCCATATAATAATTACCAATTCTGCTATACAATTTCATTCTGCTGCTATCTGTTTTGGCATTGTCAAGCGCTTTAAGTAAACTATCTGCCTGCTTACTATTTTGGGCCGCCAGTGTAAAGGAGTAGCAGACACAAAAAGAAAGAAAAATTAATTTGAGCATTTTAAATTGTTGAAATTAAATGAAGCGTTTGATGGCAGTAGTACCTACAACTGATTGTATCACCTGCTCAGTATAAGTTTTGCCAATGGATAACTGCAATTTATTTAGTTGGAGTACGCTATTATCAATTGCCGTAATTTTTTGTTTGTTTACCATTTGTGTCCTGGAAATGCGGATAAACTTTGAGGCAGGCAACTGCTGCTCTAAATTTTTCATACTTACCAGGGCAATTTTTTTTTGACCGGTTCCTAAAAAAATAGTAACAAAATCGCCGAGTGATTCTATGTACAAAACCTCTCCATAACTGATACGGATAAAGGTATTTTTTTCTTTAATAAAAAAAGATTCATCAGTTTCCTGCTTAAACCCTTCTTCTGCAGGAGTGGAGCTTTTCATTTCAGCCAGCATCCGTGCTTTTTCAACAGCCCTCACCAGTTTTTCAGGAGCCACAGGTTTTACCAAATAGCCAATGGCATCCACCTCAAATGCGTCTGCAGCATAGTGAGTGTGGGAGGTAATAAAAATTATCATTGGTAATTGCGTAAGGCTTCTGGCCAGTTGTATGCCACTAAAACCGGGCATCTCTACATCCAGTATCAATAAATCGGGTAGGCGCTCTTGTAAGCAGGCCTTTACTTCTGTAGCATTTTTACAAACTGCCAGGCATTGAAGGTTGGGAATTAATTGCAGATGCTGCCTCGTCATTTCGAGATAAACTGGATCGTCGTCAGCTATTATGTAGGATAAGGATCGCAACATGATGAAGTAAAAATAACCGATTTTATATTAACTGAAAAATTGATCTACTGCCCGTGTGGGTTTATCTACTTTAATGAATGGTTTATCTACCCCGGTTATTTTTAAATATTTAAGCCGCTATTTTTACCACGGTTTTTCATAGGATATTGGATTTTAAACGGGCCGGGATTTCCATCCGGGCCCCCATTTTTTTCGTATCCATCATTTATTTTCACCCATCTTTTAATTTAAATATTTTTTTGGCCTGAAAGAAAACTGCTACCTGAAACCCACTTTAATTTTTTATTTGTTTATTAATAGTTCAATTTACAAAAAGGCGAAACCCGTTTGGGTTTCACCTTTTTATTTGAGTGGAAAATGGAATGATCTTTTATTTATTTATTGTCCTGGCAGTAAAGCATTGAGCAGCATCCTTGCGTCGCCCTCTTGTACTATATATCTATGTGGAACTTTACCCATTATTAACAAAACCAGCAGGAGTTTTTTTAAAGCAAGTAGAAAATTTTGCAGGTTTTAAATTGTGCAAAACAAAGCCCTTTACTTTAAGTTTACATGTTTTATACTTTACTACAAAATTTATAGATCGTTCTGGAACCTTGATAGAAAAATTGTCCCTAAATGTTTATAGCCTTAGTATATTATTTAGTTAATTGTACCAAAAAATAATGTGAGTAAAGTTCCCCATAGGTATGCGGTACAAGTGAGTGACACAACGATGTTGACCATGGCTGCTTCTTTGTTCGGACAACAAAACTGAAATTCATTTTTTAAATCATGTGGAGTATAAATATGCACATTCAAATACTTTGAATATTTGAACAAAGATTTATATTTTGCATTGAAAAGTAACTAAGCTAAAAGTTTATTTAGTTGTTGAACAAGCTTACTATTTTCCTGCCCTAAAAAAATATAACCCCTTACAATAAATTAACCAGGATGTTTTGTTTGCAAACAAAAGAACGCTTATTGATTGTTATGTTGGCGTTGTTATTTTCACATTGTTCTACCCCGCCTGTTGAAACTATACCGGCAGTACTAACAGATACCAGTAAAGTTATACTCAACTGCAATGGTGCAGCCGGTAACAAAGGGCTGATGAATACCCATGAGCGGGTGTATGTGCATGTTGGATTAATCACTGACAGTTCGCTGAGTGATAAACATTGGCGTTATATAAAATTTAATTGGGGCAGCACCGAAAAGGAGGCCCTTGCTACACCTTTGGGTAATAATAACTGGACTTATACCATTCCGAATATCAGAAAATTTTTTGCGGTGAGTGACAGTGAGAAAATATTTAGCCTTGCTGTTTTATTCCGGACTGGCAATTGCATTGACACCAATTGCCATGTGCTTAGAAACATTGATAAAAGCGATATTATTATTCCTGTTGGTAATGAACAGCGGGGAAAAAATTAAGTGAGTTATACTGCTGCTTTATATTAATTGTAACTGCACAGATGATGCCGGGTAAGAAGCTTTAAAAGCCCCGGGTATTTTACAACTTTATACAGATAATTGTACACCTTTTTTAAAGCAGGTAAAACTGCTGCCACTATTGTTTTTAAAAAATTTACTAAAATGCGCCAGGTTATCAAAGCCAAGCTGGTAGGCAATTTCCTTCATACTGCAACCGCAATGGACAGCTTGCTTTTTTGCCTCAGTAATAATTTGTTGCTGTATATGATAACTGGCTGTGTTGCCTGATATTTTCTTTACTGTTCTGTTAAGATAATTTGCAGTTACACAAAGTTCATTCGCATAATCACTCACCATTTTTTTAGAGATAAAATTCTTTTTAACCAGGCTCATAAATTTTTTAAACAGTACATTATCCCTTGTTAGCACCTGGCTTTCATTTTGATGTACCTCACTTCTTGAAAAATAAATAACAAAAATATTGAGCAGGCCCCTTAGTAATTCCAGCTTCTGGTTAAAACAATTATTATATTCCCGGTTCATTTTTTCTGCAATAATTTCCAGCTCTATTTCTATCTTTTCTGCTACCGATAAAAACTGGAGATGAAATGTTTCTTCTAAAAATTCCAGTGAATTATTTATTTCATAACCCTGCCAGGGTTGGATAAAATCACGGGAAAAAGAAATGTAATATCCTTCTAAAATATGGTCACCTTCCAGGTACTTATATGTTTTGCCAGGTGCTATGCAATAAATCATATTATCCTGTACAGAATAAACCTGTCCACCTGCCTGGATGATGCCATTTCCTTTTTTTATCCAAATAATTTCATAACGGTGTTGCCTGCTATATGCATCAGTTTGCAGGGGGTTGTTTTTATGTAAATCTTCCAATTGGTAAATTTCAAATTGCTTACCATCCTGGTTATTTAAACTATGCGATGCAAAATGCCATTCGGTGTAAATTGATTGGTGGTAGTTTGGGGTTGTGTTCATATATAAAGTTTTGGAGTTGAAAGGATTGATTGTAGCTTGTAGTAGTCAATTGCTATGCCACCATTATAAACATTATATAATCAAGTACTTATGTAAATTCTGCTAAAAATATATTGTCGAAATACCGACAATTGTTTAAATATTTAGCGGTATAAAATTGTTTTTTATTATAACTTTAGTAAAATGAAGCCAGGTAAAAAAAAGCTGCAGATAAATAATGGGGAAGCCCTCATTAGCGAAATATTTGATAAGGAGCTGCGGAAAAAAGATGTGTTGTTTGCGTTTACAAAGCAGATAGCACAAATCAAAGCGAAGGATGATTTAATGAAGCTCATCAGGGAGCATTTTCAAACAATTTTTTATTTTACCCATTGCACTATCACTGTTATATCTGAGGATAAAAAAACTTTCCAGGTATATTTTATCGACCCTGGTTCTGCAATTAAGAACCACAAAGATTACAAAGAATTAATTACCCGCCATAACCAAATTAATGATGGTATTTATGATACTATTCTTCAATCTGAAGATCCGGTAATTTTTAAAGTTGGTATAAATGCTACATCAGTTGATGAACCATTTTATATACATGTTTTGCAACAGTCGGGCATAAAGGAGTTAATTGGAATTCCGCTTGCATTTGAAAACAAACAGATAGGCGTTTTATCTTTTTTTTCGGATAAACAAAACAGCTTTGGCAAAGACACGTTTCCATTAATAAAAAATATTGTTGATTATATTTCACTTGCTGTAAACAATGCCCTTGCAAACGAAGCGATTAAGCAACGTGAAAAAGAAAAGGAAATTCTATTAACAGCAAGCAAGGAGCTTACGGCAGTACGCAATAAAGAAGAACTGTTGCCTTTATTGAAAAAACAATTTGAATCATTTTCATTTTATAGTGATGTTACTATTGCAAAGGTGGATGATAGCAGGAAAACATTTAGTGCATTTATTATCAATGATGATCCTGTGCGCCTCAGTCATCCGGGGTACAGGCAAATGGCAGCAGCAAAACATTTTTTTCCTGATGGTGTTTTTGAAGTGGCACTGCAAGCTGAAAAACCAGTTGTTTTTGGTTTAAAAGTATTGGCTAACCTGCCCAATGCACGATCGTATATTAAATTTCTTTTTGAAAATGGCACCATTGAAATGGTAGGTGTGCCACTGCGTGATAGCAACCGTGCAATAGGTGTGTTGTTTTTGTTTTCGAACCGGAAGCTTTCGCTTACTGAATTGCAACTTAGTTTAGCTCAAGGCATCGGTAACCAGTTAGGAGCAGTAGTGGCAAATATACTGGCCAATGAAGAAATTAAAAATCGTGAAAATGAAAAATCAATTTTGCTTTCTTTAAGTAAAGAACTTGCTGCGGTAAGAAATAAAGAAGATTTGTTTAGGGTGGTAAATATCAAATTAAAGGAATTGTTTTTGGTAAAGGGATTTGCCATTGCATTGATAGACCATGAACGAAAAACACACCATGCTTTTTTAATTGATTTGGAGGAGAGCATAAAAAACCATCATGAATTCAACCACGTGCTTTCACAGGACTATAGCATAGAAGATGGTGTGGTTAACCGGGTATTATTGTCTGAAGATCCTGTTGAATTTATTGTAAGTGATTTTTCTGAAAATGCCCATACACCGGTGTATGTAAACTTTTGGAAAAAATTGGGTATTCATACCGTAATTGGTACAGCACTGAAAGTGGGTGAAAACAACCTGGGATGCCTGTTGTTTCATATTGAACAAAACGAAACAGGTTACCTGAATTATAATCTTTTAAAAAGCGTTTGCTCCCAAATATCGATTGCCATTGCTAATATACTGGCCAACGAAAGCCTTCAAAAAAGGGAGTTAGAAAAATCGCTGCTACTTACTTTTAGCAGCGAATTGGCAACTGCAAGAAGTAAAAAAGGGTTAGCGACAGTAATAAAGCAATACCTCAGGGATATATTTATGATCAGGGAATATATCATCACTATCCGCAACGAAGATGAAAAAACTTATAGTTATTTTCTGCACGACCTGTCGGCTGAAGAACCAACAGATGAAGGCTTTAAAATCATCACCAGCCCAAATATGCCAATAAAAGGAGCAATGACCGGCGCAGTGCTGGAAGCTGATGAACCCGTGATTTTTAATATAGCGAACAATATTAAAACAGGTAAATACTCTTTCCTCAGCGAATCGTTTTGGAAAGCAGCCGGTGCTGATAATATTTTGGGAATTAAATTGACAGCAGCAAATGAGGCAGTTGGCATTTTATGGACGCAACCGGGTAAGATAAATGATAGCCTGTTACGGGGCATTTCTGCACAAATTTCTATTGCGATTGCGAATATATTAGCTAATGAAAAAATTGAAAAACAGTTTGAAGAAATCAATGATTATAAGCTACAACTGGAAGAAGAAAAAAGCTACTTACAGGAACAGGTTGGCGGGGGTTATACTTACAGTGATGTAATCGGGTCAGGTAGCGAAATGCAAAAGGTTTTTCAATCATTATCACAGGTGTCGTTTGCCAGCAGCACCGTTTTGTTATTAGGTGAAACTGGTACCGGTAAAGAATTAATTGCTAAAGCCATTCATAATTCATCACCCCGAAAGGAGCGGCTGATGGTAAAAGTAAATTGTGCAGCATTACCGGCTAACCTTATCGAAAGCGAATTATTTGGCCACGAAAAAGGAAGTTTTACCGGTGCTACAGAAAGGCGTATTGGCAAGTTTGAACTGGCAAACCTGGGAACTTTATTTTTAGATGAAATAGGTGAAATGCCGTTGGACCTGCAGGTAAAATTGTTGAGGGCAATCCAGGAAAAAGAAATTGAAAGGATAGGGGGTAAGGTTACCATTAAAACAGATGTGCGGCTTATTGCTGCCACCAACCGCAATTTGCAAAACGAAGTAGATGATGGCCGCTTCCGCAGGGATTTGTATTACCGCCTGAATGTGTTCCCCATTACATTGCCTCCCCTGAGGGAAAGAAAAGAAGACATCCCTTTGCTTGTTACTTACTTTACCAGGAAATATGCAAAAAATACCGGCGGGGAAATAAAAAAAATTTCTGGTAAAGCCATGAAAGAATTGATGGGTTATGCCTGGCCGGGAAATATTCGTGAACTGGAGCACCTGGTAGAAAGAAGCATATTAACCAATGAAGGAAATACAATAAAAAATGTTCACCTTCCCGTGACTAACCGCAATGAACAAAAATATATTTTGAAAGATGATTTTCTTAAAACCCATGAAGAAAATGAAAGGGACCATATCCTGAAAGTGCTGAATAAATGCGATGGTAAAATATTTGGGCCGGGCGGTGCTGCTGATATTTTAAAGATACATGTGTCAACGCTCAATTCAAAAATCAGTAAGCTTGGCATAAAGAAAAATAAATCATACTCCTGATGAATGCCATTGTTATTTTTTATTGCCGCTAATTAAAACAGCGAGGTATTCACCCATTGTTTCTTCATCCCAGCTTTCTGTATAGCGTTCACCATTTATAAAGAATGTGGGTGTGGCATTCACCCCACTTCTTAATCCGCTCATAAAATCTTTTTGTACTTTTTTTTGAAGATCGCCTTCCTGTATATCTTTCTTAAACTGCTCCATATCCAAATTGATTTTCATTGCATAGTTCAATATTGAATTGTTATTTAGCCTCTGTTGGTTTTCAAACAACAAGCTATGCATTTCCCAAAATTTATCCTGCAAACCTGCGGCTTCGCTGGCCACTGCTGCCGCAGTTGCATCGGGGTGCACTTTTGATAGCGGAAAATTTCTAAATATAAATTTCAAATCATTTCCAAATTTTCGCATAATAGATTGTACAATGGGATAAGCCCTTCCGCAATGCGGGCATTGATAATCTCCATACTCCACCACCACAATATTTGCGGTAAGATTACCTTTTGCATGATCATTTGATGAAATCTGAGGTGTAAGTGGCATGTGTAATTTTTTTACTGATTATTTATAACAGGAAGTTTTTCCAGGGCTTCAAGTATTCCATCTGCACCAGGGTTTACTTCAACCGGCGAAAGATAACTCCACCGGATTATCCTTGCTTCGTCAAGCACATACAATGCCCTGTGGCATTCGCCTGTTTGTTCATTGTAAGCTTGGTACATTTTAGCTACTGCGCCTTTTGGCTCAAAATCCGCAAGCAGGGGAAACGTAAATCCCCTTTGCTCACTGTAACTTGCGTGGCACCATTTTCCGTCAACAGAAATTCCTAACACCTGTGCATTCAACTGCTCAAATATTTCTTCCATCTCATTATAAAGCACCAGTTGGTCACCGCATACCGGGCTCCAGTCTGCAGGATAAAATACCAATACAATTCTCTTTCCTTTAAAATCATCCAGGCTTACTTTTTTATCAACAGATGAATAGAGGGAGAACAATGGGGCGGCACTACCATTTTGAAGCATGGTTAAAAATTTTCAATATTAATAAATGATCCGGCAAAGCTATCTATCTCCCGGCATTTTTTAATAAACAAAATCAGCTTTTATTTATACAAATTACTTAAGGCGTTTTTAAATAATTTTTATTTTACGGCTCATTCTAAAATATACAACTAACAACATCATTCAGACATTTCATTTACCCTGTACCACTTATAGTTTTGTGGTGTAATCAGAAGCTGTGTCTTTTAAAGCCTGGCAGTTGTTCA
Source organism: Ferruginibacter sp. (assembly GCA_031392305.1). GTDB lineage: Bacteria > Bacteroidota > Bacteroidia > Chitinophagales > Chitinophagaceae > Ferruginibacter. The sequence goes on along the minus strand of JANMVB010000114.1, from coordinate 461 downwards.
TAAAAACTTCACCATTGCAGAATCCAAAATGGTGGCAAGCGGAAGGCTCACAAGTACTGCTAAGGTAGATTGTAAAAAACCGCATCCGCCACTGTTGTAAGGAAAATTTTTTGTCCGGGCTGAAGTATTTCAATTAAGCTTCAGTGGCGTCGCACTCTTGTACATTATATCATTGGGGAACTTTGCCCACATTGTATTTATTGAAATAGCAAATGGTATTTAAATAGGATATCTCCGGATTGCCTCATAATAAAGGCGTTAAGAAAATTTGAATGCTTGTCAGGTTCTCCCGATAAATCGGGATGAAGAAATGAAATTGATGTTACAAATACCCGGCTTTATTATTAGCCTGTAAGTCGCACATATGTTTGGGTATATTCTGAAGCTGTGACTAATTTCATTTTAGACAAGCATTCAAATTTTCTTAACGCCTTTATTATGAGGCAATCCGGAGATATCCT
>JANMVB010000093.1:0-2426 GCA_031392305.1 Ferruginibacter sp. | reverse complement strand
TCTACAAAAAATTTAGGGCGCTTGTATTCTTCCACATTAAAATATTGAGTGGCACTGGTAGTTTCATCAAATAAACTAAACTGGCCATTGAGCGTGCTTTCCGGTAATTTGAATGATCCGTTGTACGATCCATATTCATTGGTGATCAATTTCAGTTCATCTAATTTTTGACCGTTTGCATCTTTCAATTGTATGGTTGTATTAAAAGCGGGCAGCACTGATGTTTCGTTTGCTTTTTTGCCATTCTTAATAACGATGCCTTTAAAGTATATGAGTTGGCCGGGGCGGTAAATGGAGCGGTCAGTAAATAAAAATGTTACTGGTTTTATTTCCTGTTCGTAGCTGTTGTAATAATTGTTGTAATTGTTTTCATCCAGAAAAAGTTCTTCCTCTTTCGTTTTAAACTGCATGGTAAAACTCCGGTATTCTTTTAATTCTTTCAGTTTAAAATACCCATTTTTATCCGTGGTGTAGCTTTCAGCTTTTATCTCTTCAGTGGCGTTGTTGTTATAGTTGTATTTTGTTTCCCATACTTGTACAAATGTGTTGGCGAGTGGCTGACCATTATCCCGGTGCAACACATAATAATCGCTGGTGTTATTGTGCAGGTAACTGATATTGCTTACATAAGTTAATTGCCGGGCAATAATGTTTTTCTGTAACGAAAATCCTTCATCAATACTTGCCAGCAGAAAATAAGTTCCGGTACCCAATGCATCCACTTTTATTTCAACTGAATGGTTTTGATAATCCTGTAATTCGGGGATGGCAATACTCCAGTTTTTAAATGATTTTAATGCAACAATATCTGTCCATAATTTATCATAGTTTCTCCTGTCAAGCTTTTTAATGTCTTCTTTGGAAGTTTTAATAATGCGGAAATAAACTTTTTTTACATTCTTGTATTTTACCAATGTCCTGAAGGGTTGGCCGGGAATATTTACTTTTTCTGTCTCAAGGTTTAGCGCAGGCTGCAGTATTTGATTTATTAAATTCTGACAATTGGCGGCTCCTTCGGTACCCGGGTATTTTTTGATGGCTTCATCACAAATATCCTTTGCCCTTTTTATTTCGTACTGGTTATCTTTTGCAGTAAGCGGTGCGTATTGTTGCCCTTTTGTATGGTAAATCATTGCACGCAGGTACATAGCCTGCGCCACACCCGGGTTACCGGCATATCGGCTTTCAATATTTTTTAATGCTTCTTCGTAAAGTGTTGTTTTGTTTTCATTTACTGCATACTGGTTTGCAAAGTTTAACCGCACCAGGTCAGCATCCAGCAGCGCATCAGTTTTAATATCTTTTACATGAAATTTTAATAAATCCTGTAATAGCAGGATTGCTTTATGATGCAGTGAAGCTGTATCTTTTGTAATGAAGGATGCATTTATAAATTCATTGACCGGTGCAAATATTTTAGGATCATCAATGGTAAAATGATAGGCAGGTTTTGTAAGGCCGCTTTCATCATTCATAAAATATACCAGGGCCCGGTTGGCTAAAAAATCGAATAGGGTAGGGCGCAGATGCCGTGTATTTTCTCCTTTGGTAATGATCGGATCAAAGCCTTCAAGTTTCGTTTGCTTTAACAGATCATCGCTGGTAAGCGATGCTTTATATAACAGTGAAATAACAGCATGTAATTTATCAAGGCTCCAGGTGCTGATGTCTTTGCTTTTTTCTTCTGCTAATTTGGTGCGGTTATAAAATTTGTAACGGTTGTTTTGCAGGTATTGCCAATACATTTCGGCCTGCATGCTTTGTAAAATATTCTTAGCCGGAGCTTTTGCTTTTGCAATTAAAGTGTCCAGGAAAAATACATTGGTTTCCCTGCTGTCTTCTTCCACCATCTGCCGGTATCTCACCTGGTAAATACTGCTTTTTATTTGCTGCACCTGGTTGTTTTCTTTCAATGCCAGGTTATATATTTTCATCACCTCCTGCAATGCCGATTTTGTCAATCCTTTCTTTTCAAAAGCTTCCACTTTTTTCCAGCTTACAGCATAGTCATTATTGGTTTGGGCCATCAGTTGTATAAATATAATGGTGGTAATTATAAATAGTAAAAAGCCTTTCTTTAAAAACATAATCAACCGGTTTTAATTTTAAAATGCAAATATGAGGTGCTAAATTGATGCCATACAAATTAACTGATGTAATCTGGCAACCGATTACATAAAATAAGATTGTTTTATTCTTTAACGTTTTATTATTTGGATTTTTTTGTCCGGGCAGGAACACAACTATGGTCATCATCGTTGTGTCACTCCCTTGTACCGCATACCTATGTGGATCTTTACCTACATTATGCCAAAAAATACATTGGTAATCATCGGGCAAACCTCTCCGTTTTTACACTTCATAAAATTAAAAGTCAGGCCTTGGGTTTTATAACGGGAGTGGTTAATTCTTTTATTTTCCAATGA
>JANMVB010000077.1:0-3864 GCA_031392305.1 Ferruginibacter sp. | reverse complement strand
TTAGCTGGATTTTTGCGTATGTTAAAATGATTAAATTTAAAATATTGCTATGCACAAAACATCTTTCCGCTTAATATTATTGGTGATTATTACCGGGGTAATTATTTCATGTAAAAAAGAAAAGCAGGCAGCAGCGCCGCCGCCTCCACCTGTTGTAACTCCCCCACCCCCCGTATCCGCTGACGTAATAAAAGATTCAGCACTTATTTATTCAAAGGATATTTACTTGTGGAATACACAAATTCCTGCAACTTTTAATGCCAAAGATTATAGTGATCCTGATAAAGTAATGGAGGCTTTACGCCAATTTAGTATGGAACCAGGGTTTACACAACCTGTAGACAGGTTTAGCTTTGCCATGAAGAAAGTTGATTGGGATAATATGAGTGCAGGGTTTAATTCAGTTTTTTCTTCCACTACTGCCGACGGTGATTTTGGCATAACAGTATTTTTTAAAGTAGAGGGAGATTTGAGGGTTAGGTTAACAGAACCCAATTCACCGGCTGGTGCTGCTGGCATAAAAAGAGGGTGGCGCATTACAAAAATTAATGGCAATACCAATATAACAACGGGCAATTCAACTTTTATTGTTGATAATATTTATGATGCCGCTACGGTTAACATCACCTTTAAAAAACCGGATGGCAGCAGTGTGGATATATCACTTAACCGTGATAAATACAAAGAAAAACCTGTCTATCTGGATACAGTTTACAATATCAATAATAAAAAAATCGGATACCTGGTATTCAATTCTTTTTTAGGTAAGGTAACCGAAATCACCAGCGAATTTCAAAGGGTATTTACCAATTTTGCCGGTGCCGGGGTAAACGATATAATTATTGATCTGCGTTATAATGGCGGTGGTTATGTATCACTACAGGAAAAGCTAGCTAACTATCTTGTAAATGCCACCTCAAATGGAAGTGTAATGATGAAGCAGGTTTACAATGCAAATAACAGTGCAAGCAACCACACTACTAATTTTACAAAAGAGGGGTCAATAAATCTTACCCGCATTTATTTTATTGTAGGCAGGGCCTCTGCTTCAGCTAGTGAGCTACTCATAAATAATTTAAAGCCATACCTCGATGTGAAGTTGATTGGTGGCACCACTTATGGCAAACCTGTTGGATTTTTTCCCATACCTGTAGGCGAGTGGTATATTTTCCCGGTTTCATTTAGAACAACCAATAAAAACGGGGAAGGAAATTATTTTAATGGCATAGCGCCAACCAGTAATGTAGCTGATGGCCTTGATAAGGATTGGGGCGACATTACAGAAACAAGTTTAGCAAGTGCCATCAGGCATATTACAACCGGTACATTCCGCATACCTGCTGAGCAACCTTACATTGAGCCCATGAATGTGGCAAGTGGAAATAAAACACTTGAATCTCCATTTTTGAAAGTTACCATTGGTGATGTAAAACCTTTATAATTAATCCGAATTTATCAAATAAAAAGATCCCTGTCATGGGATCTTTTTTATTTGATATACTAACAAACTATTTTGTGTAATAGGGGCTTCTTAATGTTATTTTTTTGTTGTCCTGGCCAGGAAAGCATTGGGTAACATCGTTGCATCGCCCTCTTGTACTGCATACCGTGGGGGAACTTTAATTACGTTTTCAAATTGCCTCACAATAAAAAATCCCGTAACCGGGATTTTTTATTCTTATCCTTAAGCCTTATTACCACAATGTTTTCCTTTGCTCTTTTTCTTATAAAACTTCTTTTGCCTTGGCTCCTGCTTTTTTATAACCGGGGTTTCAATGTCACTAATTATATTACCGGTTGCTTTTTTTACAATGTAAACATCAGCCTTGGCTGCATTCTCTTTTGCTTTTTCCTGTTCAGCAATTTTATTCTTTGTTTGCACGTCAGGTTGTGTCTGTGCCTTGCCCAAAAAAGTTAGCATAATAAAAAAAGCGGTAAGTAAATGAAATTTTGGTGCCATGATAAAAAAGTTTATTTCCATTTTACTCATCTATTATCATACCATAAATATGCCTTCACAAAATTTTAAGGTTTTGTAAAATGGAAGCCAATATATCCAGCAATCTCCGGAGGTCAGGCATTGTTGTATAATTTTATTACAGGCTCTCTTAAAGCCGCTGCATTATCAGTGCAATAAAAATAGATTGTTGCAGCAATGGCTTCAGGTGTAACCCAGCTTTTAAAATCCGCATCCGGCATAGAGGCCCTGTTTTGAGGCGTATCAATGGTACTGGGCACCAGTACATTTGTTACAACATTTAATGCCTTGGCTTCATCATTCATTAATTCGGCCAGGCGAAATATCAATGATTTAGCCAGGCCGTAAGCAACCATTCCTTTACTCGCCGCTGCATGTAAGCCAGGCCTGGAGCCCACTAAAAATATCCTGCCGCTTTTATTTTGCATCATGTGTACAAAAGCCGGACGGGCAATATTGTACGCCGTTTCAAAATTAAGTTTGTATTGATAGGCAATATCACTTGTAATTGTTTTTGCAATATTATTCATAGCAAAGCCGCCAACAGTACAAACTACAACAGCAATACTTCCATATTTTGCAATGATACTATCTATAAATGTTTCAGAATCATCCTCGTTCATCAGGTCCACTATTACCCGCTCAAAATTTGAATCATCAATATCAATTTGCACCGTATCATTCGGAACAATGGTGCCAATAACCAGGTAGCCCTCGGCTAAAAATTTTTTAACCACGGCCTGCCCCATATTACCGGATGCGCCTGTGATGATTGCTATTTTCTTCGCAACCGATGCCTGTTCATTTTCTTTAACTGAATTTTTTACATCCATTTTATATGTACTTGTTTAAGTGACTGATTCTGTTCCCTTTTAAATAATTCTTTCACTATGGTTTATAAAAATATCAATTTTAAAACTCATTCTACCAGGATAATAATATCAATGCCTGTAATATCCTGAAATTATTGTGCTAATGCAAGTGATGATTATCCTGCCAGGTTATTTATAGTTTCTTTTCCTTTTTTAAACCACTGCAATTTATTAAAAACATACTTTAACCAAATGCTTTAAATTGCCGGGGATATAAGGTTAATTTAAAAAATCTCTTTGGTATGCCGACAGGAATTAGTGTGGTTATTTGTTGTTTCAACAGTGCTTTAAGGATTTCCCCTACTTTAGAACACCTTGTTGCGCAAAAAAATATTGATTTGTCCCAATGGGAAGTAATACTGGTAGATAATGGATCAACTGACCATACCGCCGAAGAAGCAACAACTATTTGGAATGGCATTGATGCAAAAAAACCAAATTTTAAAGTGGTTGTTGAGTTAACTCCTGGCCTTTCATCTGCAAGAAAAAAAGGGATTGATGAATCTTACTTTGATTACGTTTTATTTTGTGATGATGACAACTGGCTTGATGAAAATTACTTACAACTTGGTTTAAACACTATAAAATCCAATTCAAATATTGGTGCTTTAGGCGGAACCGGGCACCCCGTTTTTGAAAATGAAGAACCACCCTATTTTTGGGTCAATCAATATCATGCCTTAGCGGTAGGTTCTCAATCAGCTATAGAAGGAGATATTACTGATGTTAGAGGCGTGCTTTATGGTGCAGGGATGATCTTAAATAAAGCGGCCTTTAATATTTTGCAGGATAAGTATAAATTTCAATTTCAACTTTCTGACAGAACTGGCACAACCCTGGTAAGTAGCGGAGATCATGAGCTTTGCCTGGCATTAAAAAAAATTGGGTTTAGAATATATTATTCAAAGAAAATGGCTTTCAATCATTACCTGCCAGCATATCGAACTACTATAAATTATTATAAAAAATTGTTCCTCGCCTTTGGAATCTCCTATGCAATGCTTCACGTATATA
>JANMVB010000041.1:0-15923 GCA_031392305.1 Ferruginibacter sp. | reverse complement strand
CACAGCATAGCGGGGAAATGAAATATAATTCCAGCTACGGCCACCATCATCGTATAAAAACAACTGGCAAATAAAGCAGGCAGCCAGCAGCAAATACCTTGCAGGTAATGGCTTTTCAAATTTAATTTTATAAAATACTATACCTGATAAAAACAAAGGGAAATGATTGATCAATGGAAGGTAAAAACCGGTATAATTATGAATGAGCCTGAAATGATTATTAAAATAAGGCGTGCTGTAAATAAAAGTGGGTATCAAAATAATTGCCCCGATCATTTCTATATGCTTTAGTTTTTTTAGAAGAAACAGGCCCAGCATAAAAAAATAAAACAGCATTTCTACCAGCATGGTCCAGTAGGGGGCATCCAAATCATGCACCCTGAAATATTGCTGAAACATCGTCATGTTAGTTACATACTCCCAGCCCAGTGCCTTGTACGAGCTTTTATCAAAGTATGCCAGGTTTATACAAATCAGCAGGGCTGTAAGTGTTACACAAACCCAATATGTAGGGTATAGGCGGGAGAGGCGGCTAACGACAAAGTCTTTCCAGTTGCTGGTTTTTTCGAGTGTCATTAAAATAACAAAACCGCTGATGATAAAAAATAAATCAACGCCGGTTACACCCAATTTTAGCAGTTTTGGTTCAGGCAGTATTTTAGTGAAATGAAAAATAACTATGAAAACTGCTGCTACTCCTCTCAACGCATCCAACTCTGCAAAACGAACCGGTTTATTACTTACCATTTTTTAAAAAAATTATTTTAATATCTATACGTTACAAAGGATAAAATAAAAAAACGTAATTAAAGTTCCCCATTGGTATTCAGTACAAGAGGGCGATGCAAGGATGTTGCCCATTGCTTCGCTGCCCGGACAAAAAATTTTTATTTCTTTTTCTTTGGGCAGCATATAAAAAATACACCATTGATGCAATTAAAGTTAAAACGGTTTGTAATTACTTTTTATTATATGCCAGCCACTGCTGAACGAAGTTAATATCTAATGCCTCAATGTAACTTTTGTAACCTTCCGGAAATAATATTAATCACATCTTTGTATCCACAAAAAGAAATTATGATGGAGATAGCGGGTTATATTTTTGCGTTGCTGGCAGGGGTTTCACTGGGTTTAATTGGTGGCGGCGGTTCAATTTTAATCATCCCTATCCTGGTATATTTAATGGGGCTTAATCCTATCCTGGCCACTTCGTATTCATTGTTTATTGTTGGCTCTACCAGCATGGTGGGAGCAGTAAACAATTACCGCAAGGGGTTGGTGCGTATTAAAATTGCTTTATTGTTTGGGTTATCTTCAGTAACCACCGTTTTTATTATCCGGAAGTTAGTAATGCCGGCCATACCATCTGTGCTTGTAAAAACACCCTGGTTTAGCATTACACAATCAATGGCCACCATGGTGTTGTTTGCAATTTTAATGTTGATTGCATCTGTAGCAATGATAAAAGATAAGCAAGAAACAATAGCTGCAAATACTACCCCTGACCATAATGAAAACGACATTTTTAAGCTGTTATTATATGGAATATTAATTGGGTTGGCAACCGGGTTTTTAGGGGCTGGTGGGGGGTTCCTGGTTATTCCGGCGCTGGTGATTTTTTTAAACATGCCCATGAAAGAAGCAGTGGGTACTTCATTGCTGATAATAGCACTTAATTCACTCATTGGGTTTACCGGCGATATGGGCCATTATATTATCAACTGGCGCTTTTTAATTTCTGTTACGCTTATTGCTATTGCAGGTATTTTTGCAGGCGGGTTTTTAGCAAAAAAAATTGAGGGCGACAAATTAAAAAAAGCTTTTGGTTGGTTTATATTGGTAATGGGCATTTATATTTTGGTGAAGGAAATATTTTTTCAATAACAATAATACCACGTTGAAACATAAATAACATGCTGCAACGTTTCATTTTATAAAATAATATTTTATGCAAGTAGAACAAATATATACGGGATGCCTGGCACAGGGGGCTTATTATATTACCAGCAATGGCGAAGCAGCCATCATTGATCCACTAAGGGAAACAGCACCTTATATTAACAGGCTGCAAAAAGACAATGTAACATTAAAATACATTTTCGAAACACATTTTCATGCAGACTTTGTAAGCGGCCATGTTGACCTCAGCCGTAAAACCGGTGCCCCCATTGTATATGGCCCCAACGCTACCTGCGAGTTTGAATGTATTTCCGCCACTGACGGGCAGGTATTTAAAATAGGCGATATCAATATTAAAGTTCTGCATACCCCGGGGCACACTATGGAAAGCACCACTTACCTTTTACAGGATGAAAAAGGAAAAGATAATTGCATCTTTAGTGGCGATACACTTTTTTTAGGAGATGTTGGCCGGCCAGATTTGGCGCAAAAAGCAGCGCACATGACACAGGAAGACCTGGCCGGTTTGCTCTACGATAGTTTGATGAATAAAATAATGCCACTAGCCGACGACGTTATAGTGTATCCGGCACACGGGGCCGGTAGTGCCTGTGGCAAAAACATGATGAAAGAAACGGTGGATACCCTGGGCAATCAAAAACGGATGAACTATGCCCTAAACCAACCCAACAAAGAAGCATTTATAAAAGCCGTAACAGATGGGCTGCTTCCACCGCCGGAATATTTTGGCTTAAATGTGGCCATGAATAAAAAAGGTTACGAAAGTTTTGAAGCAGTTTTAAACCATGGAATGAGGGCACTGACCCCGGATGAATTTGAAGCTGCAGCCGAAAATACCGAGGCTCTTATTTTGGATACCAGGGACAACAGCGAGTTTTATAAAGGCTTCATTCCCCAATCAGTAAATATTGGATTGAATGGAGATTTTGCTCCCTGGGTTGGTGCCCTCATCATTGATGTAAAACACCCTTTGTTATTGGTTACGGATGAAGGAAAAGAAGAGGAAACCGTTACCCGGTTAAGCCGTGTAGGCTTCGATAATTTAACCGGTCATTTAAAGGGAGGTTTTGCCGCCTGGCTGGCAGCAGGCAAGCAGGCAGACACTGTGCATAGAATAACTGCACAACAGTTTGCCGGTGAAGTAAAAATAGGAGATGATAAAGTAATCGATGTGCGTAAAGAAACTGAATACGCTGCAGAGCATGTAGCAGAAGCATTCAACAGGCCATTGGCCAATATCAACGAATGGATAAAAGACATAAATCCTCAGGAGCATTTTTTTGTGCATTGTGCCGGTGGTTACCGCAGCATGATGGCAGCATCCATATTGCAGGCCCGGGGCTACAGAAATTTTACCGAAGTAGAAGGCGGCTTTGGTGCCATTAGTAAAACCGGTTTGCCAACAACAGATTTTGTATGCCAGAGTAAAGTGATGAAGGCTTAATTTTTGTGTGCAGGAAATTTGTAAATAAAAGCCGGGAATTAATCTTTTAAAAAAGTTTTTGTCCGGGCTAAGAAACAATGTGGTACATAGTTGCGTCGCCCTCTTGTACCGCATACTAATGTGGAACTTTACCTGCCATTATAACAAACAGCACACATCTTTATTCCATAAATAAAATAATACTCAATTACACTTGCTCATTAAAATAGCCCCCTCTTATTATGACCACAACAAAAGAACATTGGGAAAATGTATTTGCTACAAAATCAGAAAATGAGGTGAGTTGGTACCAGCCATATCCAGCTACATCAGTAGCTTTTTTAGAATTATTTAATCTTCCCTTACATGCAGCCATCATTGATATTGGTGGTGGCGATAGCCACCTGGTGGATGTACTAATTGAAAAAGGATATACCAATGTACACGTGTTAGATATTTCTGAAAAAGCATTGAACCGTGCAAAAAAGCGATTGGGTGATAAAGCCAAAAAAGTAAATTGGATAGTATCAGATATAACAGATTATAAACCCCTCATAAAATTTGATTTCTGGCACGACCGTGCAGCTTTTCATTTTCTTACCGATGAAAAAAATATAAAAAAGTATGTGGCAATAGCAGAGCAGGCTATCAATTCACATTGCTACCTTGTATTGGGTACCTTCTCAACTTCAGGTCCACAAAAATGCAGCGGGCTGCAAATAAAACAATACTCTAAAACAACTATGTCGAACCGTTTCGAAAAAAGTTTTGCCAGGATAAAATGTATTACAGAAGAACATCAAACACCATTCAGCACTATGCAACAGTTTCTTTTTTGCAGCTTTGTAAAAAAATAAGTTGAATAAATATATTGTGGGAAAAGTTGCACATAGGTATGCGGTACACGGACGATAATTTTTTCATTTTACTAAAAGGGAAAATGACAAAATTCATATTTACAACGATGAGGAGGAGTGATAAAATGTTGGTTAAATATTATTACATGAAAATTCCAGGTGATCCCGGAATTTCCATGTAACAAAATAAAAATAATGACATTACTAAACCGCTCAAAGGCTTTTTCTCAGCGGATGGAGTTTATTAAGATTGTGTTCTGTAAACAAATGCATCCAATACTATTTCTGTAACGCCGTCATGTTTTACAACCCTTAATTTAGTTGGATACCAACCTGATTTCTGCACTTTGGCAGGTTGTGGAATTGCTCTTTCAAAATTGCTGTTGTTCTTTAAAAAATTAAGTGTAATCATGGGTTCATAAAAAGTAACCTTGCCATCGTAAGAACCAAAAATAAATGTTTGTGTAAACTGCTGTCCGTTAAATTCGCCTGAAGTAATATCTACCCAGTGTGCCCCCATTTGCGGCACACCACCGCCGGGATTAATGTAAGTGGGCGGAAAATAATCCGGGGCAGGCCATATTTTAAATTTGGTGCTGTCCACTTCATAAGGTGGAATAGTTACCACTTCCGCAGGGCTTACCATGTAAAAATGAAAATCAAAATGTGGCAGGCCATAAATTGGTTCCGGTTCATGCCCGCTGGGGTTCCATCCCATGCCTACATGGTTGAAGGGAATGACAGATGCCTTTGGGTGAAATTTTAAAATCCAGTTGTTGTTCATGTCGCCGTGGTCATGATCATCGCCATCGTTGTGTGCTGCCGGTACTGAGTTAAGGGCTGCATCAGTTAATACGATGCCCAATTTTTCGGGGTTGCCATTTTTATTAAGTTGCAGCCATGTCCATGATTTACCACCATGTACCTGTACTTCGGGCCCTTTAAAAATGCCGCCCTTTTCAAATTCATTTTCATTTTTTTTGCATGCAGTAAAAAGTGTTGCCGTCAGTAGGGTCAACAGAAAAATTTTTTTCATAATTGTGCGTTTTTTTAATGATTGTTTTAATTACGTCACAAAGATGTTTTAATCACACCTTCTGGTAAATACGGGAGTGAATGAATTGTTACAGATTTTGTTTGAATTGAGAATATGATTGTTAACCGGGGAGTTGTAGCAAAATAATTAATGCAGTATTTGAAACATGCTAAAGTAAATGCAATAAAAAAAACGGCTATTGTTAGCAGCTACTTAAAGCATACTTGTGCAAAACAATGATGGCTGAATAAAAAATAATTTTAGCCTGCCGTACCCTGATAGGCAGGCAGGTATAATTAAATAATAAAAAATCGCAAACAAATCAGCCTGTCTTTAATACAACTAGGTTGATCTGTCTGCGATACAAAAGTTACCAATCATTCAAGAGATGATTTTAACGGAGGGCATTACTATTTTTTTTATTAAAATACTTCTTCACTGGCTTCGCTCTTTTCTGCTATTGCGGGGTCGATATGCCTTTTGGAATAAAATTTTGTTTTGTGTTTATCAATTTGTTTTACCAATGCATCAGCAGCTTTTACTGTGGCTTCTTCAAACGATTTGCATTGGGCACTTGCCATCAAATCGTTGCCGGGTATTACCAGCCTGATGTCGCATACTTTATTTTCTTTGGTTAAGGATTTATCCGTACTCAGGCATACTTCACTACTGATGATCGTTTCTAAAAACTGACCCAGCTTTGCTGTTCTTTCCTTAATAAAAACCGTAAGTTCTTCACTCGCAGTAAATCCAACAGATTGAATGTTTGTAGTCATAATTTGAAATTTTAATTTGAAATTTTATAAAGTCAAAGGTATTCCCTAAAGTATAAGCATGGGTGTACATGCGATGCTATTAACATTTATTTGCGTTAAGCAATTATTTAAAAGTTGCCTGTATATAAACATTATTTTTTGTGATAAAATTGTGCTGCAAAATTGTTTTGTGTAATTAATAATACGCAGCAAAATCTGGTCATTATTAATTATAAGTTTGGATGATTTGCTGTAGCTGCTTTGCAGGTACTACGCCGGACTGGCGCCACAATACCTGGCCCTTTTTAAAGAGCAACAATGTAGGAACACTTTGTATTTGATATGCCTGGGCAACGGATGGGTTTTTATCAATATCTACCTTTATAATTGTAAGATTCTCCTGGAGAGAAGCCTTCAATTCTTTTAAAACCGGGGCCATCATTTTGCAGGGGCCACACCACTCAGCAGAAAAATCTACCAGTACGGGCTTTTCACTGTTAATTACTTCTTTAAAAGATTTATTTTCAGTTGACATAGCTTACACATTTAAGTATGCAGGTAATATTTTTTGTATTGTGAATAGTAATCACTCAGTTCACGTCTACGCATAGCATACCAATCTTCATATATAATGCCAATAATTTTTTATGTCATAATGGTGGAAGCCCCGTTATATAAAGTGAAATTTCAGTGACGACTTCAGTTAGTATTCTTTTAAAATATTTAATTGTGTGCATTTAATACCCCTAAAGTCTTATGTAAGTTTTTTAGCAAAAAGCAACTCAAAATAATTTTTGAAGGGTGCTTACCAGGAAGCATTGGTATAAGGCCGGTTATCATTGTAACGTCCTACTGAATACTTGCCTGATTTTAATGCTAGTTTTTTCCTTTTAATAATTTCACGCAGCATATTTATAAACAACTCATTCAGTATGGCGTAATCAGTTTTGGTAGCAATTGCTTCAATGCTGGTTTGATGAAAATTATTTTCAAACACCCTGTTCCCATTATGTGTATGAATATCAGCTCTAAAAATAAATGTTGCATCACTACTTATGATAACGAGTTCGATAGTTTTAACTGGTGATAGTTTTTCCAGGTCAGGCAATAATATTTTAAAATTGAGTAATAGCTTTTCCCTGCAAATTTGTTCTTCAAGCCTATACTTTATATCCGTTATATCATGTATAATATCTTCTATAATATTTTCAATTTTCATTAAGGTATGGTTATACTTAGTTTAATAAACCGGATTTTGTACAAAATATATGATTAAAATTTTTACAAAAAAAATTTGCAACATAGATAATTAAAACAACTGTATATTTAATTAATTACAATTGCTGAGGCAGGTGTTTTTAATTTTAAATAAACTATCCGGAGTAAATTGTAAGGAGTAAGTGGAAATTAAAAGAATAATTCTAATCGATCTGTTCAGTTGCATAATAGTAGGATTATGGTTTCAATAGGTAATACGAAAAACAAAATTCACCTTTCTGGTTCAATATTTATTTAGAAATGTAACCTTATTATTATAGATAATTTTCTACAGTTAATTGAGCAATTTTTTAAAAAACCAGTATTGATTTTTTATACATATTTTGTTGTTACTTCCAGCCGGTTATTATCAGGGTCAAGGGTTTCAAATTCATAGTATCCATCCCCTGTTATCCTGGGGCCGCTTAAAATTGCGAATCCATTCTTCTTCATTTCTTCAGCTTTTTCATCTACCTCTTCCATAGTATTTACACCAAATGCCAGGTGAATAATTCCCAGGTGCTGGGCTTGTACAGTATCATTTCCATTTGGGGGAATGGTTGGCTTGCTCATAATTTCCAGCCTTGCGCCTGCGGCAAAACTTAAAAAATAACTGGAGAATTGTTTTGAAAGGTTTGTGTATTTTTCGCCGGCAACCCCATTAAAATAAGTGCAATAAAAATCCTTTAACTGCTCCAATTGGTTTGTCCAGATAGCTACATGTTCAAGTGTCATAGTTCCAAAATTTTTTTACAGAATATTATAAGAGGGTTGCCTGGTAACAAAGTTAAATTATTCAATTGCCGGCATGTTTAATTCATATCATGTAACAATTGTTGAAGTATGATAAGTACGCCATTTTCTTCATTACTTTTTGCTGTGAAACGGGAGGCATTTTTTATCTGGGCGTGTGCGTTTTCCATAGCATAACTAAAGTAAGCCGATTGCATCATTTCAAGGTCATTGAGGTAGTCACCAAATGCCATCGTATCATTAAAGCTGATATTAAATTTCTTTTGCAGCGCTTCAATGGCCCGACCTTTATTTGCAAGTTTGTGTGAGATATCAAGCCAGATGCTGCCAGATACTTTTACCTGTAGTTCATCCTGTTTGTGTTTGAAATAGTTGTAACTATTTTTTTCGGAACCTTCCAGGTCGCAAATGGCTATTTTTAAAAATTCATCATCTTCTACTTTCAACAAATCATCCACCATTTGATACTTATCGTAGTACATGCGCACATTGGTAACGAACTCCGGGTAATCATTTTCAATGTAGGCACTTTTTTTACCGCATAAAATTGTATAAGTGCCAGGTATATTCCTTGCTTCGTTTACCTGCTGCATGGCTATATCCTTTGCCATCGCCTGTACCAGTATTTCTTCATTTTTATACACCACATAACTTCCGTTTTCGGCGATAAAAATTATATCATCTTTTATGGAATCGAAGCGGTTTTGGAGGTTAAAAAATTGCCGTCCGCTTGCAGCGGCAAATAATATCTCTCGCTGCTGCATTTGCTGGAAAACAGGAAAAAACAGCGGGCTTAGTTCATGCCGGGCATTTAATAAAGTGCCATCCATATCTGCCGCTACTAATTTAATTGTTGAGAGGTTCATAAATGTGTAAAAAATAAAACAGTTAATAACAGGCGGCGAAGATAATTTTTTATTTGCCGGTTTTAGAGCCATTTTTTAAGTGCATGTACATGGAGCATTTCATGCATTGTAACTGACCACAATTTAACTTTTACCGTTAAATATTTCTCTTGCACCGTTGGATAAATGTTAGCTGGTATGCGGAAATATTAATAGTAACTCTGTAAGGTATTGATATACGCTTCATGGATAAAGCAATGGTGCCCCCGTTTACTTAAATCTGTAGCATTTACAACCGAGCTATTGTAAAACACAATTAAAGATCCACATAGGTATGTAGTACAATTGTGCGACGCAACGATGATGCCCAAAGCTTTCTCTTTGCCCGGGCAACAAAACTAATTACTAAAGCAAAAAATTATGTTATGAATAAAATTTATTTAGCGATACTTCTCCTTGCTGCTGGGATATATACAAATGCGCAACCTGCTTTGCAATGGGCCAAAAATATTGGTGGTGGAAGAGGAGATGAAATTAAAGTAGATGCTGCAGGCAATGTTTACACAACAGGCTATTTCAGCGGTGTGGCGGATTTTGATCCCGGGGCCGGTACATTTTATTTAACTGCTGATGGAGGCGGCGCTGATGATGCGTATGTTTCCAAACTGGATGCCAACGGTAATTTTGTTTGGGCCGCCAGGCTGGGCGGAAGCTCTACTAATTATAATTTTTCAATCGAGGTGGATGCATCTGGTAATGTGTACACAGTTGGTTATTTCGCTGGCACAGTTGATTTTGATCCGGGCCCTGCTGTATTTGATTTAACCACTAGCGGACAATTTGATGTGGGCATTTCGAAGCTGGATGCCAATGGCAATTTTGTTTGGGCAAAAAAAGTAGGTGGTGCTACTTCCGACCTTGCATACTCACTTTTATTAGATCAAAGCGGCAATATCTGCATTACAGGCAATTTTACAGGCTTAGCTGATTTTGATTCCGGGCCATCTGTTTTTAATCTTAACAGTAATGGTTCTGCCGAATGTTTTATACTATGCCTGAGTGCTGCCGGTGATTTTATTTGGGCAAAGGAAATTGATGGAAATTATAGTGTGGGTAGTACTATTACCAAAGACGCAGCAGGCAATTTGTATGTGTGTGGTGTGTACGATCAAACTACTGACCTTGATCCCGGTGCAGGAGTTTTTAATGTTACTTCATCCGGGTCTGCAGATGCATTTGTTATTAAACTGGATGCTGCCGGTAATTTTATTTGGGGTAAATCATTTGGAGGCCCTGGTTCGCAAACTTGTGAATCAGTAAAAACAGATGCTGCCGGAAATGTTTACTTAACAGGATATTTTCCACTTACTGCTGACTTCGATCCTGGTGCTGCTGTATTTGCCATGACTGCATTGGGCAGTTCAGATGCGTTTGTATTAAAGCTGGATCCTTCGGGCAATTTTGTTTGGGCAAAAGCTTTTTCGGGCAGCGCTGCAGAAAATGCGAATGATCTTGCTGTGGATGCTGCCGGCAATGTGTATGTAACGGGGCTTTTTCAGGCTGTAACAGATTTTGACCCTGGGCCGGGTACATTTAACCTTACGGCTTTCAACAATGATATTTATATAGCCAAATTAGATGCAGCCGGTAATTTTGGATGGGCCATCAAGTATGGAACTGGATTTGGAAATTCCGGGCTCTCCGTTTTTATATCAACAACAGGCAATATTTATGCAACCGGTTTTTTTCAAGGTGCTGGAGATTTTGATCACGGCCCGGGAATTACATCGCTTAATTCTGCCGATGGCAGAACTTATATAGTGAACCTGGGAAGCCCCGTTTTACCATTAACCCTTCTGCAGTTTTCTGGTAGTGCCACTGTTTCAGGAAATGTTTTACAATGGAAAACCGCTCAGGAAATAAATACCAAACAGTTTGAAATAGAATGGAGTGATGATGGACAAACTTTTGCAAAAACAGCATTGCAAAAAGCTGCAGGCAACAGCTCAGCATTATTAAATTATACTTACCTGCATTCTGCACCCGTTAATGGCGATAATTATTACCGCCTTAAAATGGTTGATATCGACGAACGGTTTACTTATTCAAAAATAATTCTGGTAAAAGCAAATATCACTGCTGCAGTTATCACTTCATTTCCCAATCCGGTTATCAATTTATTGCAGTTAAATTTTTATGCGATAAAAATGGAGACTATTAACTTTCGTCTGCACGGTGCAGAGGGAAAAACCATTGCATCCAAAATTGTTAGTTTGGTAAAAGGTAAAAACCTGCTCACCTGGAATTTGCAGGCGCTACCGGCTGGTAGATATTTTATTACTTCCGGTAGCGATCAGTTTAAAACTATACAGGTCATTAAACAATAATACCAGTTTTAATCATGAAAAAAATAATCACATTATTATTACTTGCAGCCTGCAAAAGTTTGATAGCACAAAACGTGGGTATTGGCACCACCACACCACAGGCCCGCCTGCACGTTGCCGACAGCAATGTGCTCTTTAGTGCAATTGGAGTGGTGGTGAATCCTTCTCCAGGCAACCCTCCGATAGAAGGCGCCGGAAGAAGAATGATGTGGTATGCCGACAAAGCTGCATTCCGGGCAGGCTATGTTAATTCAAGTGAATGGGATAAAGTTAATACTGGTTACTATTCTTTTGCAACAGGACTTAATACAACCGCCAGTGGAAGTGGTTCAACAGCAATGGGAAATTCTACAACCGCCAGTGGAGGTTTTTCAACGGCAATGGGACAAAATACAACCGCCATCGGAACGGGCTCAACCGCCATAGGATTTAATACAAACGCCAGTGGAAGTTTTTCAACAGCAATGGGACAAAATACCAACGCCACCGGAAGTGTTTCAACTGCCACAGGATATGGTACAACCGCCAGTGGAAATGTTTCAACAGCAATGGGAGATAACACAACCGCAGGTGGGCTTCGTTCAACTGCGATGGGGCAAAATACAGGCGCCGGTGGAGATTATTCAACTTCAATGGGATTCGGTACATCTGCAAGCGGGCATTATTCAACTGCAATGGGATATGGTACCGGTACAAGGGGAACTGCTTC
The DNA here is from genome assembly GCA_031392305.1 of Ferruginibacter sp. Classification (GTDB taxonomy): domain Bacteria; phylum Bacteroidota; class Bacteroidia; order Chitinophagales; family Chitinophagaceae; genus Ferruginibacter. Next base: position 3,981 of record JANMVB010000041.1, on the reverse strand, counting down.
AACTTCAATGGGACGCCTTACGCTTGCCAGCGGAGAGTATTCAACCGCAATGGGAAAATATACAGATGCCACAGGATATGCAGCTACAGCAATTGGCGATAGCAGTTTAGCCAATGGAACTATTTCATTTGCAAGTGGGTATCGTACTACTGCCAGCGGCGATTACTCAACTGCAACAGGGTACAGAACAAGCGCCAGTGGCGACTATTCAACCGCTATAGGTAGTAATGTTTCCACCAATAATAAAGCAGGTGCATTTATAATGGGTGATAACTCTTCCGCTTCCATAATGCTTTCCCCTTCCTCAAATTTTTTTTTGGCAAGGTTTGCCAATGGCTATCACTTTGTTACCAGCGCCAATTTATCCACCGGCTGCTCATTAGGCGCTGGTGATAATGCATGGACAACCGGCAGCGATGTACGCACCAAAGAAAATTTTGCTGAAGTAAACGGTGAAGGTTTTTTAAAAAAGATTGCTGGCTTCAATCTAACCAGTTGGAATTACAAAACACAAAATCCAAAAATATTCCGCCACTATGGGCCCATGGCGCAGGATTTTCATGCCGCTTTTGGAAAAGATGAATACGGCAATATCGGTAATGATACTACCATTAACTCAGCAGATTTTGCAGGGGTGAGTTTTATAGCCATACAGGCCCTGGAAAAAAGAACAAGGCTGCTACAACAGGAGAATGAACAGCAGGAAAAAATGTTGCTTCGTCAGCAGCAATTAATAGAAATAATGCAAAAAGAAATTGAACTTTTAAAAAGAAAATAAACCAAGTTTAAAAATTTTTTATTGTTCTGGCAAAGAAGCAGCCATGGTCAACATCGTTGTGTCACTCCCTTGTACCGCAAATCTATTGGGAGCTTTAATTGCGTTATTTGTTTTACGTTTTCGGTTTTCTGTTTTCAGTTTTGTGTATTGTGTATTGTGTTTTCAGTTTTTCGTTTTGGTTTTGTGATTGTGATTGTGGTGTGGTGTTTGTATTTGTTGTGTGGCGATTGCGTTTTGCCACACTGTACCTGATGGCGAAAGAAATTTAAGATATTTGATGGTCTCCTTAGGAACAGGCCGCGGCCTGTTCCTACAACGCAATCAACAGAAAACCAAAAACCGTAAACCGAAAACATAATTAAAGATCCACATTGGTATAACGTACAAGGGAGTGACACAACGATGTTGCCCATTGCTCCTAAGCCCGGACAATGAGCATTGACATCACCTTTAGCCAGCAAATTTCTTATATTAGTATATTGAGAAAAATATTTTATAAATATAAGTTTGCCCTGTTTTTATTAACAACATTTTGTTGCAGTGCAAATGCTTTTGCCCAGCAAACAATTCCCTGGTCATATCAATATTACAATACCACTCATGGCCTGCCCTCTACCCAAATTATTTGCCTCGCAAAAGACAGCAAGGGTTTTTTATGGATCGGTACTGCTGCCGGCATTAGCATGTACGATGGGTATAGTTTTAAAAATTATGCCTACACAAATAAGCATGAATTAATCGGCTATGTAAATACAATAAAAGCAGGTGCTGATAACCGGCTGTGGATCGGCACAGGGGCAGGGCTATTTTGCTGTATCAATAATGAAGTTATAAAAGTAAGTGCGGCTACTTTATTACCGCAAGGTGTAAACGATATTTTGCCGGAAATAAATGGTACCATTTGGCTGGCCACAGAAAATGGTCCGGCAAAATTTAGTAGCAGTGATGTTGACTTTACCGGTAATAAAAAAATTTTACTTACCAGTTGCCTGCTTAAACAATGGAAGGTTAAAAATGAAATGATGGAAAGCCCACGAACAGTGCTCATTAGTAATACCAGTGATGGTACTATTTATATTGCAACGGATAACAGTTTGTACCGACTTATCAATGATACGCTCGGCATAATATATATCACCACCCAGGTTCGTAATAAAATAACCACGCTGTTTCCGGTGAGCAAATCATTGGTATATTTTGATGCAGCATCAACGGAAATAAATAAAATTGACAATGGCAATATTACACATGTTAACCCCGAAACATTGTACAAACCCGGTACTGAAAACAGGAATGGAGGTAAGTGGTATGTGGGTACCAGGGGTGCATATAATTTTCATGCAGATGATGGCAGTATATCCGGCTCCGTTAGTTTTTCAGATAAATATATTGTGTGGCCCACAGCTATACTAAAAGAGAATGATTTTTTATGGGTAGCCACCAGTGATGGGTTAGTTAAAATAAAACCTTCAATTTTTACTGCTTATGAGCTTGATAAAAAATCGCATTACAATGATTATTATTCCATCACTGCATTGCGAAATGGAAAATTATTGCTGGGTACCAACGCTGGAAAAATTTATGAAAAAAAAGGGAGCGTTTTCAGTTTGTATAAAGACAATCTTTTCCCCGGCGCTGAAGTGAAAGGCCTTTATGAAGATGAAAATGGCTGGCTATGGGTGGCAAGCGGCTACCAGGGTTTGGCAGTGATAAGGAATGGAAATGCAGAAAGGTTTACCATTGAAAATGGGTTACACGACAACTCTGTCTATCAGTTTTATAAATCTGTCAATGGAAAATTATATGTTTTCGGCGATAGGGGAATGAGTGAGATAATTGTTGGCGGGGATAAAAGTATTTCTTTCAAAAAATATTATTACCAGCCAAATATTTCAAGGCATGCAAAATTTTTTTCTGGTATTGAAGGGCCGGATGGGTCTATTTGGTTAGGTGGCGAAGAAGGGATTGTGTACCTGCGCAATGAATCGTTGCACCAATTTATTTTTAAGGACAAACAGATTTTTGTAAACTTTTTAATAAAGGATAAGGAAGACAATGTTTGGATTGCCACTGCGGGTGAAGGCATTTTGCAATGCGTTTTTAATAAAAAAAACGAGTTGGAAATTGTGCAGCAATTCACCGAAAGTGATGGCCTCAATACCATGCATTATTTATCATTGCTTACAGATAAAGAGCATAATATTTGGGCCGGAAGCTCAAACGGTATTACAGTAATTGGCCGGGCTGGAAGATATAAAAACAGGGTATTAAATTATAATGAATCGGATGGCTTTATAAAATCAGGTTACAGTTCCATGGCTTTATACCAGGATGTTGACGATGAAATATGGGCTGCATCTACACTGGGTTTTATTTCCTTTGACCCCGGCAGGCTTTCACCATCAGAAGTACCTCCGGTTGTTTACGTCACCGGTATCAGGCAAATTAAAAGTAACCTCCTCATTAACGGCAATGCTTTACATCAGTCAGCAGCCAATCAAACATTTAAGTATTTTCAAAATTCGCTCAGCTTTACTTTTACAGCCCTCGACTTTGCCAACCAGCAAAATATGCGTTACTATTATCAACTAGCGGGCGCCTACACAGGCTGGGTAAATAGTGGTAACCAGCGTAGCATCAGCTTCGAAAATCTTTCACCCGGTACTTATTCTTTTCGGGTAAAAGCGCTCAACAGCAAGGGCGTGTGGAGCAAAGAAGATGCGGTTTATACATTTACCATTACACAGCCTTTCTGGAAAACATGGTGGTTTATTTTATCGTCGCTTGGCGCAATTGCGCTGCTTACAATTTTGCTTATAAGGCGAAGAATAAGCTTTGTAAAAAAACGTGAGAGAGAAAAAACCGTCTTACAGCAACTAAGGGCCATCAATTATAAAGAGCAACTGGAAATAGAACAGATCATCAACCATTTTGCAACCACCATGAACAATGTAAATAGCATTGATGAGGTACTATGGGATGTTGCAAAAAATTGCATTTCAAAATTAAATTTTGAAGATTGTGTTATTTACCTGAAAGATGACAGCCGCAATTTGTTGATACAAAAAGCTGCGTGGGGGCCTAAAACCACGGCAGAAAATAAAATCATCAACCCCATTGAAATATCGGTGGGCAAAGGCATTACAGGCAATGTGGCATTAACAGGCATAGCAGAAATTATTGCAGACACTGCTCTCGATGAA
>JANMVB010000032.1:0-1529 GCA_031392305.1 Ferruginibacter sp. | reverse complement strand
CACAGCATAGCGGGGAAATGAAATATAATTCCAGCTACGGCCACCATCATCGTATAAAAACAACTGGCAAATAAAGCAGGCAGCCAGCAGCAAATACCTTGCAGGTAATGGCTTTTCAAATTTAATTTTATAAAATACTATCCCGGATAAAAATAAAGGGAAATGATTAATCAGCGGAAGGTAAAAACCTGTGTAGTTATGAATAAGCCTGAAATGATTATTAAAATAAGGCGTGCTGTAAATAAAAGTGGGTATCATTATAATTGCCCCGATCATTTCTATATGCTTCAGTTTTTTTAGAAGAAACAGGCCCAGCATAAAAAAATAAAACAGCATTTCTACCAGCATGGTCCAGTAGGGGGCATCCAAATCATGCACCCTGAAATATTGCTGAAACATCGTCATGTTTGTTACATATTCCCAGGCCAGGGACTTGTACGAGCTTTTATCAAAATAAGCCAGGTTTATACAAATCAGGAGGGCTGTAAGGGATACACAAAACCAGTATGTAGGATATAGCCTGGAGAAGCGGCTAACGACAAAGTCTTTCCAGTTGCTGGTTTTTTCGAGTGTCATTAAAATAACAAAACCGCTGATGATAAAAAATAAATCAACACCGGTTACACCCAACTTTAGCAGTTTTGGTTCAGGCAGTATTTTAGTGAAATGAAAAATAACTATGAAAATTGCTGCTACCCCTCTCAACGCATCCAACTCTGCAAAACGAAACGGTTTATTACTCATCATTTTTTAGAAAAATATTTTAATATTTATACGGTACAGAGGATAAAATAAAAAACGCAATTAAAGTTCCCCATTGGTATTCAGTACAAGAGGGCGACGCAAGGATGTTGCCCATTGCTTCACTGCCCGGACAAAAAATTTTTATTTTCCTTTCTATTCTTTATGCAGCATAAAAAAATACACCATTGTTTCAATTGAAGTTAAAACGGTTTGTAATTACTATTTATTATCTGCCTGCCTTTACTCTGCGAAGTTAATATCTAAAGCCTCAATGTAACTTTTGTAACCTTCCGGAAATAATATTAATCACATCTTTGTATCCACAAAAAGAAATCATGATGGAGATAGCGGGTTATATTTTTGCGTTGCTGGCAGGGGTTTCACTGGGTTTAATTGGTGGCGGCGGTTCAATTTTAATCATCCCTATCCTGGTATATTTAATGGGCCTTAATCCTATACTGGCTACTTCTTATTCGTTGTTTATAGTGGGCTCTACCAGCATGGTGGGTGCAGTTAACAATTACCGCAAGGGGTTGGTGCGTATTAAAATTGCTTTATTGTTTGGGTTATCTTCAGTAACCACCGTTTTTATTATCCGGAAGTTAGTAATGCCGGCCATACCATCCGTGCTTGTAAAAACACCCTGGTTTAGCATTACACAATCAATGGCCACCATGGTGTTGTTTGCAATTTTAATGTTGATTGCATCTATAGCAATGATAAAAGATAAGCAAGAAACAATAGCTGCAAATACTACCCCTGACCAAAATGAAAACGACATTTTT
>JANMVB010000671.1:0-3499 GCA_031392305.1 Ferruginibacter sp. | reverse complement strand
CAAAAAATTTGTATTTTGAAAACACAAAAGCCATCTCGTATTTGAGATGGCTTTTGAAAATAAGTTGATTGATTTATTGATTTGGTTTTGCGCCTGTGCCTGGTTTGGCTGCTGGAACCGGATCTTTAATTCCTAATTTCTTTTTTACCAACGGCAAAATATCATCTGCCGGAGGGCTAACCAACAATGTACCTGCTTCGAGGATATAGGTATAGCCACTTTCTTTTGCTACGAGTTTGATATTGTCGAGTGCTTTCTTTTGAATCGGCGCTAATAACTCCTGTTGTTTTTCGCCAATTTTTTGTTGCATCGTTTGTTGCCATCCCTGCACCTTTTGGTACAATGCAATCATATCATTTCTTTTAAGGTCTTTGGTAGCCTTGTTCATTTTTGCAGAATCCCTTGCAAACAAACTATCCAGTTCATTTAACTCAGCATAATAACTTGCTCCTTGTTGTTGAAGTGCTGCCTGGTATTCCTGTAATTCGGAATTTGCTTTTTCTGCTTCGGGCATGGAGCCTATTAATTCTTCTGTGCTGATATACCCGATTTTTGCTTGTGAAACTGCTGTACCCGACAATCCGAAAATTGAAAGTGCCAACACAACTGCTACGATTAAATTTTTCATTGTTGTTTTTAAATGTTTACTTGTTTATAGTTTGATTTTTGTATGTATTAGCTGCTTACTAATTTTCGTTTGTGATTTAATTAACACCCAAATATCTCAATACATCATCGCTCCTGTCCAGTTTTGGGTCGGCAAATATAACGGTAATTCCTTCACTTTTATCCAAAATAAAATCGTAGGATCTTTCCACTGCAAGTTTTTGTATTGCGATGTAAACCTTATCCTGTATGGGCTTTATCAGCTCCTGCCTTTTTCTAAAGAGGTCGCCCTCAAAACCAAAACGCCTTTTTTGCAAATCCCTTACTTCTTTTTCACGGTTGTATAATTCATCCTGTCTTTTCTTTTTTAATGCATCTGTAAGCATAACCTGTTCAGCATCATAATCTTTGTACATGCGGTCGAGGTCTGCCTGTTTTTTTTCAATTTCCTGCTGCCACTGGGTGCTAAACTGGTCAAGTTTTGTTTGTGACTCTTTATAAATGGGTAGTTTTTCCAAAATATATTTGGAATCAATTACAGCATATCGTTGTGCATTGGCTTTAACTAAAATTGTTGCCATGCAAAAAAGGATCAATACAATTTTTTTCATCCTGGTAATTTTTATCAGTTAAAATTAAAAATATGGGATCAAAATTATTCTGGTTCCTGGCCAAGCATAAAGGTGAATTTATAGGCACTTTTTAAAGGCTCACCATTTTTTATCCTATCGAAACCTAAGCCATAATCAAACCCGAGCAACCCAAACATAGGCAAAAAGAAACGCATACCTACACCTGCAGAGCGGCGTAATTTAAATGGATTATAATCTTTGAATTTATACCAGCCATTGGCCGCTTCAAAAAATGCCAGGCCATATATGGTGCTTGATGGATTGGTACTAAAAGGATAGCGCAACTCCAGTGTATATTTATTAAATATGGTAAAATATTCTGTAGGCGTTACATCTTCAGGATTTACTTTGGGATCGCTGCTGGAATAAATTGGATAACCCCGGTGGGCAATAATATCATAACCCAATAAGGCATAACTATTATTTAAACCTGCATCTCCCACCTGGAACCTTTCGAATGGTGATACCTCTTTGCTCTTATCATACTTGCCGATAAACCCAAACTTGGCGGAGGCTTTCAATATAAATTGCTTGTTTTTTTCTGCGCCACGTGCTACCCCGATTGGTACATAGTACTCCCCGTTAAAACGCCATTTATGAAATTCAGGAAATTTATATGGATTATCCCCGGGCTTTGTAATGCCCAATGCTGAATACGGTAAAGTAAACTGGCCACTTAATAAAAAGTTAGACCCCCCGGTTGGGAATATCGGGTTACCCTGTGTTGAATTTCTTGCTATTGCTACTTTTAAACTAAGGTTGGTTGATACACCATCACTGATGCCCTTGAAAATATTCGGGTAATTCCTCAGTTTGTACTGCTGTACGTTGAATGAATAGATCATGGAGAAATAATCATCAGGCCATTTTAATTGCTTGCCCAATGAAATTCCCAAACCAAGTATTTTAATATAAGAGCTATCACCGCATGATCTGCAATACTGACCGAACTGGTTATAAGAATTTGACTGTTTGGTATTATAATAACTAACGGTGAAGGAGTTTCTTTTTTTACCACCCAGCCATGGTTCAGTAAAAGAGAAGTTATAAGTTCTGTATGCCCGGCCATTCGACTGTATCCTGGCACTCAGTTTTTGTCCGCTACCGGAGGGTAATGGATCCCATGTTTTTTTGTTGAAAATATTATTGATACTAAAGTTATTGAAGGTAATACCGAGAGTACCAGTTAAGCCGATACCTCCGCCAAAGCCTGCAGAAAGCTCCAGTTGATCATTCGATTTTTCCTCTACCTGCCAGGTAATATCCACTGTTCCATCTTCCTGGTTGGGTACTACGTTAGGAGTGGTTTTTTCCGGGTTAAAAAATCCGAGCTGGCCAAGTTCCCTTTGTGTACGGATCAAATCTGCACGACTGAATTTTTCGCCTGGCACTGTTCTTAGTTCCCTGCGGATAACATAGTCTTTGGTTTTGTCGTTGCCGCTTATTTCTATCCTGCCAATGGTAGCCTGCGGGCCTTCCTGCATCCTTATTTCAAAATCAATGGTATCGTTGTACACGGCAGTTTCTACCGGATCTACTTTAAAGAAAAGATATCCATCATCCATGTACAGGCTTTGTATATCTCCGCCTTCTGCCGAAGGAATTTTACCCAATCTTTTATTTAGCACCTCCAGGTTATAGACATCACCTTTACGGATACCCAGTATTACATTTAAAATAGAATCGGTGTACTTGGTAGGGCCACGCCATACTATATTACCAAAATAATACTTTCTGCCTTCATTCATTTTAAGGTGCAGATCAAGGTTGCCTTTTGAGTTATTGATGGCAGTATCTGCTACAATCACCGCATCACGAAAGCCCTGCGAATTATAATAATCCAATACGCTTTCTTTATCTTCTTCGTATTTTTTAGGATTGAATTTAGAGGAACTGAATAATTTAAACCGGAAATACGGATCAATAAAATCCTTTGTTTTTGTAGGGGATAAATAATCCATATCCCTCAAATACTGGCTGAAACTCTGGCGGATGCTGGTATCACCATAAGGACTGATATTAGGCGGTGGGTAAAGCGTAAACCTGCTCACTTCCTTTGTTCCCTTCATTTGCTTTTTCAACTTAAGGTCACGGATATTATCGTTGTTGGCAAAATTGATGGAGTTTACTTTAACCTTGTTGCCTTTAGTAATAGTAAAGATGAGGATTTGTGCATTTAGCAGGTTGGGGGCAGGTTGCTCAGACACATCAATTTTTACATTACGGAAACCTTTGTCTGCATAAAATTTTTGAATGGCCTC
>JANMVB010000539.1:0-7988 GCA_031392305.1 Ferruginibacter sp. | reverse complement strand
AGCACAAAATCTGGTTTCTCATCTTTCAGATATTGTTCATTAACCACCGGGATATGGCTTGCAGGCAAAAATTTATTTTGTTTATGAGGGTTGGCATCCACCACAAACTCCACCAGGTCATGTTTTACACCACAATAATTCAACATGGTATTACCTTTGGCAGCCGCACCATAAGCAGCCACTTTTTTCCCTGCTCTTTTTTGATCGATCAAAAATTGAGTTAAATCTAATTTTACTTTTAAGGCCTTTTGCTGAAAGTTATCATAGTAATCCAAACCATTCATTCCTTTAATGTTTTCTTTTTTTAGTAAACCTGCTACATTGCCAGAAACGGGCTTGCCTGTATCTTCACTGTGTTTGGCAAAAATGCGTAAGGATCCTCCATGCGTGGGAATCTCTTCCACATCAAACAACTCTAATCCCTGCGATTCAAATATTTGCTTTACAGTATAAAACGACAAATAAGAAAAGTGCTCATGATAGATGGTATCGAACTGGTTGTTATCCACCAATTGCATCAGGTGTGGAAACTCCATCGTAATAACGCCTCCTTCTTTTAAAATTATTTTCATTCCTGCAACAAAATCGAGGATATCAGGTACATGGGCAAGCACATTATTACCCAATAAGAGATCGGCTCTGATATTTTTTGCAACCAGCTCATTTGCTAATCTTACTCCAAAAAAATCAATTACTGAATCAACTCCTTTGGCCCAGGCTGCTTCTGCTGTATTTGCGGTAGGTTCTATTCCCAATACCGAAATATTATTTTCTTTAAAATATTGTAAGAGATAACCATCATTGGATGCGACTTCAATTACCAAAGAATCTTTGTTATAACCAAAACGTTTGGTCATCATCTCTGTATACGCCTTTGCATGCTGAAGCCAACTGGTGCTGTAAGATGAAAAGTAAACATAATTGCTATCGAAAATGGCGCCTGATTTTTTATATTCATCTACTTGTACCAAAAAACACTGGTGGCAGGTAAATACTTTTAACGGGTAAAATACTTCAGGTTCCTGCAACTGTTGCTCTGTTAAAAAAGAGTTGGATGCGGGTGAATTTACCAGGTCAATAAATACATTCGTTAAGGCTGTTTTACAAAATCTGCACTGCATAATTAGATTCCTTTAAAGTTTGCATCCAATGCCGGATGCATATTGTCTCTTGTTGAAATATTTGTAAGGGTTAGCGGCCAATTAATATTGATGAAAGGATCATTGTATTTTATTCCTCCTTCTACACCCGGTCCATAAAATTGCGAATGCTGGTACACCAGTTCACAATCATCCTGTAAGGTTTGAAATCCGTGTGCAAAACCTTCGGGTATGTAGATCATCTTTTTATTTGCCGCAGACAACTCAATACCCACCCAATGTAAAAAACTGTTTGAATCCTTACGGAGATCTACAATCACATCATAGATAGCTCCGGCGATACATCTCACAAGTTTTATTTCGCTAAAAGGTGGAGGCTGGTAATGCATCCCCCTGATAGTGCCTTGCTGAGCTGTATATGAATGATTGGATTGAACCCATTCTTTTGTATGACCTATTTTGCCAAATTCATTTTTACAATAAGTACGCATAAACCACCCTCTTTCATCTGCATGAAAATCCAGGTCAATTACATAACTACCTTTTAAAGCTGTTTCTGTAAAGATCATTGACGCTGGTAGTTTATGATTTGTTGTAAAGTATAATCAAAAATGTTTGAAGGCGGCTGTTTATACCAGGCAATCGTCCATTGAATGGCTTCCTTACTTTTTAATTTTGGTTGCCAGCTTAACTGTTTAACCGCTTTATTAATATCTAATTGTAACAGACCAGCTTCATGAGGTTGTGCAGCATCTGAAGTATCTCTCCAGCTACCATCTCCCCAACATTGTAAGGCTATTTCAACCAATTGCTTTACAGGTAAATGATCATCAGGTAAAGGCCCGAAATTATAAGCCCCTGAAAATTTTGTGGCATTCTCACTTAATAACATTCCTAAAATAAGGTACCCATAGAGCGGCTCTAATACCAATTGCCATGGCCTGACTGCATTTGGATTTCGTACCGCCAGGGCTTCTTCAGCCAATAAGGATCGCACTATATCCGGAATAATTCTATCCTTGTTCCAGTCGCCCCCTCCAATTACGTTACCGGCTCTTGCGCTTGCAACAGTCTTTTGATGAAGCGAATAATTTTTTAGATGAAAAAAAGAATTCCGGAATGAACTAACCACCAATTCTGTGGCAGCCTTACTGGCGCTGTATGGATCATATCCACCCAATACATCCTCTTCTTTATAATGATAATTAATTTCCCTGTTTTCATACACTTTGTCGGTAGTAATAACAATTACTGAGCATTTACCCGGTAATAAATTAACCGCCTCCAATAAATTTGCAGTACCAACCACATTTACTTCGAATGTTTCTGCGGGAATTTCGTAGGAACGCCTAACCAAAGCCTGGGCCGCTAAATGAAAAACAAGGTCGGGTTGAAAACTTTGAATTTCCTTTTTCAGTTTTTCTTTATCCCTTATATCACCTATTATATGTTCAAATGATATGCGGGATCCAATTATTCCAAACAAACCTTCATCATCTTCGGCCTCCAGTGCATAGCCTTTTACATTGGCACCCAACAAGTGTAGCCACGTGATCAGCCAGGCTCCTTTAAAACCGGTGTGTCCCGTTACAAAGATCTTTTTATCCTGGTAAAACAATCCCAGGGAATTATTTACCACACTTTCCATTTTGCTTTGTTTGTTTTCCAAAGTTCTTCAAATTCTATTTTATCTCTTAACGCATCCATACATTTCCAAAAGCCTTTATGCTGAAAAGCCATTAACTGTTTGTCAGCCGTTAACTTTTCCAACGGTTCGTCTTCCCACATCATATCACTCATGTCTCCCAGCAGGTAATTAAACACTTCCGGCTTTAACACAAAGAAGCCTCCGTTGATCCATTTGCTTTCATCCTTTGCCTTTTCCCTAAATGACACTACTTCTCCATTCTCACCAAGGTCCATACCTCCAAAACGGGCATCCAGTTGTATAGACGTAACCGTGGCAATTCTATTATGGCAATTATGGAAAGCGAGCAAATCGTTAATGTTCACATCACATACACCATCGCCGTAGGTAAGCAGGAAATCTTCATTGCCGGTATATTTTTGAACCTGTTGTAACCTTCCGGCCGTTTTTGTATTCAAACCAGTTTCAACAAGGGTAACTTTAAAAGCTTCCGCACTGCTACCATGTATCTCAGTTTTGTTGTTACTCAGATCTACTGTTATATCAGCATTATGTAAAAAATAATTCATGAAATACTCTTTGATTACATATCCTTTATAACCCAGGCAAATAATAAAATCATTAAAACCATAATGACTGTAGCTTTTCATAATATGCCATAAGATGGGCTTTCCCCCAATTTCAACCATCGGTTTGGGCCTGGTATCAGTTTCCTCCGAGATACGTGTACCCAAGCCACCTGCAAACAATACTACTTTCATCTGTACACTTTTAATTTTTCCAAAAATATAGCTATTACTTCAAGCTTATCAAATTCAGGCTTAAATTTTATATTGGCAGTATAATAATCGTACAAATTATAGGCAGAAAAAGGATGAGCTTTCACCACCGTTTCTAAGTTATCAAATCCATCCCGGTTAGCCTCATTAAACCTGTTGATAAAACCAGTACTAAGGTTTTTATTGCTTATCCAAGCGGCAAACACAAAGGGTAAACCGGTCAACTCTTTCCATGCACCGCCAAGATCGTAGATGAATGTTGATTTCAGCCGCTGATGAAATGCCCTGTCACCAATTACCAGTCCTCCTGTAGTACCCGAAATGTTGGTTTCATATCCTACTGTACCTTTTACAAGTATGGGTGATATCTTCCAATACTCCTTTAATAAAATCTTTAATAACCCAACAGATGTACGGCTTTGGTAATCGAGCAAAATTGTTTTTATAGCATGTATTGGAACATCACTAAAAAGACAAACACTGGCTACAGGACCATCGCATGCAATACAATAATCTGAGATTATTTGGTATTGGGGCAGTTCGGGAAGCACAGCTACGGGTAGGAGACCAATGTCAATGTTATCGTTTATTAGTTCCTGGGCAATGTTCGATGGATAATCTATTACCAATTCAATATCCTCTTTCATCATTCCATTTTCAAATCCATATATAAGGGGTTTTGTGTTGAGATAGCTAACAGCCCCTACTCTTATTTTTCTGTCCAAGTGCTTTAGTATAATTTTGGCTGCAAATTTACAGTTTCATCATGGAATTAAACCAACTCACTGCTATCTCTCCTATTGACGGACGTTACCGTCAGCAATTACAGCATTTAGACGAATACTTTAGTGAGTATGCTCTAATAAAATACAGGGTGTTGGTGGAAGTAGAATATTTTCTATTCCTGGGAGAAAAGAAATTTTTTAAAATTCCTGTTCCGATAAAAATACACCTGCAAAATACTGCAGCAAATCTGTCGCTGGATGATGCTTTAGAAATTAAAAAGATCGAGAAAATAACCAACCACGATGTAAAAGCAGTGGAATATTTTTTAAAAGCTGAACTAAATAAATGCAATGGCGGGCATTTAAAAGAATGGATACATTTTGGGCTTACTTCACAGGATATTAATAATACCGCTATTCCCCTAAGTTGGAAACATGCTGTTGAGTATGATTACCTGCCGGCCATAATTAATCTGCAAAAACATTTATTACAATTAGCCAAAACGTGGAAAGACATACCGATGCTGGCCCGTACACATGGCCAGGCAGCTTCTCCTACGAGGTTGGGTAAAGAGATCATGGTATTTGTAGAAAGATTGGAAAACCAAATACAATTGTTTAGTTATATTCCATTTATGGCAAAATTTGGTGGTGCCACCGGTAACTTTAATGCTCACCATGTGGCCTACTCCAAATACGACTGGATAAAATTTGCCAATGATTTTACTGAAAATAAACTTGGGTTGCAGCGCCAGCAATACACTACCCAGGTAGAACATTATGATACACTTGCAGCGCATTTTGATGCAATCAAACGCATCAATAATATCTTTATAGATTTCTGCAGGGATATATGGGCTTATGTTAGCGTTGATTATTTTAAACAAAAAACAAAAAAAGGAGAAATAGGCTCTTCTGCAATGCCACATAAAGTAAACCCGATTGATTTTGAAAATGCAGAAGGTAATTTTGGGATTGCTAACGCACTACTGGAGCACCTTTCAGCTAAACTTCCCATATCAAGGCTACAGCGGGATCTTACGGATTCTACTGTTTTAAGAAATATTGGGATACCAGTTGCACATACAATTCTGGCAATTAAATCAATTGAAAAAGGACTTGATAAGCTAGTTTTAAACGAGGCAAAATTAAAAGCAGACCTGGATAATAACTGGGCAGTTGTAGCAGAAGCGATACAAACTATTTTACGCAGAGAAAATTATCCTAACCCTTACGAAGCCTTAAAAGAATTAACAAGAGGTAAAAATGCCATTGGCAAAAAAGATATACAACATTTTATCAGTAAACTAAAAATTTCGGTATTAATTAAAAATGAATTAAAAGCAATTACTCCTCACAATTATACAGGAATATAAATTAAAGCCTTACTTTTATCAGCACCACTACATTTCTTATAAATACCATTACCCTACCCTGCTATGAGAAAAATATTCTTTCTTCAAATTATTTTATCCTTATTTTTTTATTTATCAAAGGCACAAAATTGTAATAACTGGCTTTACACTCCCTCCAACCCATCCTATGCTGAAATGGGGCAAATAAATATAATCGGAAATAAAATCACGGTTGAGGCCACAATTAACAGAACAACCTCATATTCAGGAGGGTTATTGTATGCTGGGGATATTGTATCAAAACACAATACCCCTGCAGACGTAAATTATTTATTAAGACCTAATACCGCTGAGATCACCACATCAAATGGATACTTCAGGACACCGGATATTTGTGAAATTGAGTTAAATAAAACCTATCATGTCGCAATGGTTTATGATGGTGCTACTTTAAAATTTTACAGAAATGGATTTTTGATGAGCCAGATCGCTGCCAGTGGCAACCTTTTCCAAAATACCTGGAAAACCAGGATTGGTTTTTATGAACCACAGGCGGTTAATACAAATTTTATAGGTTATATAAATGAAGTCCGAATATGGAATGTGGCTAAAAACCAGGCAGAAATAAAATCCTATATGAATTCAGCTTTGCCTAATCCAACGTCTCAATTTGGACTTGTAGCATATTATACATTCGATAATTTAATTAATAAACAAGGTAATCCAACTTTTAACGGAATGCTGGGTGGTGCTGCATCGATAACCCAGACAAACACTAATTGTAATTTTGTTATTGACTCCTGTGCAATAACTTTAAATAATAATGGAATCAGTGGTATCATCAATGATTATACACCAGTAATCTCTTTAACACCTTGCAGCAACAAACTTACTGTTGAAGATGCCACTAAATTTAACCCTGGCGATACGGTTCTGATCATTCAAATGAAAGGTGCAATTATTGACTCTACAAACACATCAGCTTTTGGCACAATTATAAATTACAATAATGCCGGTAACTACGAGTTCAATTATGTAAAGAGCAAGTCAGGCAATATCGTAGAATTGGAGAATACACTTACGAGGCAATATGACATACCAATGGGTAAAGTTCAATTAATAAGAGTTCCATATTATAACAGTGCAGATGTAACCAACACGCTTAGCTGTTTGCCATGGGATGGTCAAAAGGGCGGCGTATTGGTTTTAAATGTTCGGGATACTATTAACCTTAATGCAGATCTTGATGTAAGTGGCAAAGGATTTAAAGGTGGCAATGGTATTCATGCAATCCCTACCTCTTTTAACTGTTATGAAATTCAATATTCTTACACATCAAATACGGATTTCGCAGCAGACAAAGGAGAAAGTATTGCTGAGATATCTTCTTTAAAATCCGCTGGAAAAGGGAAGAATGCTAATGGCGGCGGCGGCGGTAATTCCCATAACGCTGGTGGCGGAGGTGGATCAAATGCATCTTCAGCAGGTTTTGGTGGTTACCAGTTTGAAGGTGCCCCCTGTAATTCACCAGCGCCTTTTGATAACAGAGGTGTGGGAGGTACAGGGCTCACTTATACTAATGCAGTTAACAAAGTGTTTTTAGGTGGTGGTGGTGGTGCAGGGCATGGAAATAATCCGGAACTTTTTTATCCTAATGGTGGTAATGGTGGAGGCATAATAATCGTAATGGGTAATGTAATAAACGGTAACAATAAAAATATTATTGCAAATGGAGACAATGGGTTAGAATGTACAGGATATGGTGCATCGGGTTGTCACGAAGGTATGGGTGGTGGTGGCGGGGGCGGTGCTATCCTTCTTAATGTTAACACATATAATTCTGTTGCCAATACATTTATAAAAGGCGGAAAAGGCGCCGATATGGTACAGGCTGGAAATTTAAAAGTAGGCCCTGGTGGTGGTGGAAGCGGGGGCATTTGCTGGATAAACAATGTGACCCGACCTGTTAATCTTAACATTGATTCAAATGCTGGTACTAATGGCGTTTGCACCAATTATTCAAACGATCCCTGGGGAGCCGAAGCTGGTCAAAACGGTATGAGTTTATTTAATCTTGTTGTACCGGTTGATACGAATCGCTTTACGCCTAATATTGATTCAATAAGAATAAAGGACAGCGTAACTTCCTGCCAGTCTTTTGATTTTAAAGGCCTGGCATTTACCAGCAAACTACCTATCACCCAATGGCACTGGGATTTCGGAGACAACAACACTGCAATTACACAGAATACTGCTCATAATTATAATTTACCGGGTACATATTTAGTTAAACTGATAGCCACTGATATTAACGGTTGTAAAGACAGTATAACTAAAAGCATAACAATTACCAGTATAATTAATTTCGATTTTTCTTACCA
>JANMVB010000523.1:0-7223 GCA_031392305.1 Ferruginibacter sp. | reverse complement strand
GAACTCAGCAAACAGTTGGGCAAAATTCCCTGCGCTGTAAATGATTACCCTGGCTTTATTGCCAACCGTATTTTAATGCCGATGATCAATGAAGCAATCTATAGTCTGTATGAAAATGTGGCGGGTGTAGCGGAAATAGATACCGTGATGAAACTGGGGATGGCACACCCGATGGGGCCATTGCAACTGGCAGATTTTATCGGGCTGGATGTATGCCTGAGTATTTTAAAAGTATTACAGGATGGCTTTGGTAATCCTAAATATGCACCCTGCCCTTTATTGGTGAATATGGTGGTGGCAGGCAGGCTGGGCAGTAAAAGCGGTGAAGGGTTTTATAACTATTCAGCAGGCAATAAAGAACTGGTTGTATCGGATATTTTTAAAAAATAAAATGATTTTTTTTCGTTGAGTAATATCATTTTTACATGGCAAGTATAAGCACTATAAATTCACCGGGCAATGCTCCCCAATGATATAATGTACAAGAGTGCGACGCCACCGAAGCTTAATCTGGATTCAAAAGCCGGGTAAAAAATTTTCTTTTTAAACTGTTACAAATAAAATTAAACAATTGCTACTTCTCTGTTAAGTTGTTGCTGTAGTAATCGGGCAAATTCAGTTCCATGAGTAATTTCAAAAATATCTGAATGGTCGCCTTCAACTTCGTAGATAGTTACTGAAGTGGCATATTGCCGCCACATATTTTTTGTAATGTCGTTCAGGAATATTTTTTTAAAGCGGATGTTATTGTGTACATCGGTAAAATAGTAACGCTCTTTAGCATAAAATAATAAGATCTCCCCATCGTAAGGTAATATCTTATAATTCCTGGTGGCAGCCCTGTACACCTCAGATGATTCATCAAAAATCTCCAAACCAACATACTCCAGTTGTTCAAGATTTGTTTCCCTTTTATTAAGTTTTTTCATTAAGGTTTTAAATGATTTCATTTTATACCCAATGGCTTTTCTTGTGTGCTTCCTTAATAAAAAAGTTTCGAAATTAAATTTCAATATGGCTTTTGCCATAAATCTCTTTACAGTAAAAGGAATGTTATAAAAATTTGCAAGCGAACCAGCTTCGCCTTTTTCAACTTTGCGGATAATGGTATCGAACATGGCCAGCATGTGAACTGTTTTACCTTTTTCCTGTAATTGCCTGGCCATTTCGAAAGCAATTATTCCTCCAACACAATGACCAGATAATGCGAAAGGGCCATCTGGATTATTGATGAAAATTTCTGCAATAAATTTCTCTGCAATTTCTTCCATAGAGCCCATTTGCCTCACATCTTTATGATCAACAATGGGCTGTAATACATAAACTGGCTGGTCATCATCCATCATGTCTGCAAATTTCCTAAACCGCCTGGCAGTACCCCCTCCGCCGCAAATAATATATAAAGGAATTTTATTTCCATTGGTTTTCAACGGCACCAGGTACTTGATTTTTTGAATTGCTGATTGAAGGGATGGTGAATTTAATTTTGATAGATTAGTAGCAAGTGCAGCTATTGTTGGAAAAATAAAAACATCATTTAGGGGAAGTTCTATTTCCAGGGCCTTTCTTATAGAGGCTACCAACCTTACTGCCAGCAGTGAATGCCCACCCAGTTCAAAAAAATCATCATGTATCCCCACCTGGTCTACTTCAAGTACATCTTGCCAAATGGCCGCAAGTTTTTCTTCTAATTCATTACGGGGGGCTACATATTGTCCGGTTATTAATTCTACTGTATCCGGGTGTGGCAAAGCCTTTTTATCAATTTTACCATTAGCAGTTAACGGAAAACTATCGAGATTGATTAATATGGATGGCACCATATACTCCGGAAGTTTTTCTTTTAACTCTGCAAGCAATTCATCTTTTTCGAATGAACCCTTTGGTACGATGTACGCCACCAATCTTGGGTTATTTTGTTTGTCATTTATTGCAAGTACCACCACTTCACTTACCTGCTTACTTTCATACATCACAGTTTCAATCTCTCCCAACTCAATGCGGTACCCTCTTATTTTTACCTGGTCATCAACACGGCCAATAAATGATACATTGCCATCATTCAAATATTTCACCAGGTCGCCGGTAGCGTACATTCGGGTACCATCATTTTTGTATGGATTGGGAATAAATTTTTCTGCAGTTAATGCAGCATTGTTATAATAACCTCTTGCCAAACCATCACCAGCAATATATAATTGCCCCGCTACTCCAATCGGGCAAAGCTGTAAATCTTTTGAGAGTATAAAAATACTTGTATTAGAAAAAGGCTTTCCAATAGGTATAGTTTTATTATAAATATTTCCAACTTTTACTTCGTGTATCAATTTACCAATAGTAGTTTCAGTTGGCCCGTAGTGATTAATTATCCTGCAATTATTTCCCTGCATAATTATTTTTTCAACAATTTGCGATTGCAAAGCCTCACCCCCAAATATCAACAGCTTTTCGGGTAATAATAAATTATCATCCGGCGAAAGTGCTGTCCAGTGTGATGGAACTATTTTTAAACAATCAATGGTATGTTTGGTAAAATAGTTATGCAGATATTGGATATTGCCTATTGATTCCTTCGTGAATAAATGCAGCGCTCCACCAGATAATAGCGAACTATAAATTACTGTATTACCGAGGTCTGTGGCAATGGTAGATACCAAAGCAAATGATTTACACTGCTCTATTTGCAGGGATTGATTTAATCCATAATAGTAATCTACCAGGCTGCGGTGTTCTATCATTACTCCCTTTGGTTTGCCTGTAGAGCCCGAAGTATAAATTACATAAGCAAGCTGCTCTGCTGATATTTTTATAGCTAAATTATCTTTCAGCTGGGTTCCGGTTTTATCTGTTTCTATAATAATTACTCCTGCCTCCTGCTCTAATTTACTACTGCTATTACTATCGCTTACAATTATTGCTGCACCGGTATTCTGCAGCATATAATTAATTCGCTCCCGGGGAAAGGAAGTGTCAATTGGAACGTAAGCTCCCCCTGCTTTTAAAATACCCAGCATTCCGACCATCATCTCCATTCCACGTTCCATATATAATGGCACCAGTTCATTTTCTTTTACACCATTACTTAAAAGGTAGCGGGCAAGTTGATTGGATCTTTCATTGAGTTCGTGGTAAGTAAGCTGTTCATTTTCAAAAATTATAGCAGGTGCAGTGGGTGTTTTTTTTACCTGCTCTTCAAACAAATCAATAACACTTATATCTTTCGGATAATTTACAACCGCAGTATTAAAATGGTGTAGCAATTGTTGCTGTTCTACCATTGCAACCATTTGTAACTGTCCAATCTTTTGATGAGGATTTTTTACCACCGAGTTTATTAGCTCATTGTAATGCTCCATCATAATTGCAATCGTTTCAGCCTTATACAAATCAGTACTATACTCAAGAGAGCCATGAATGCCCCGTGGCGTTTCATTGAGAAAAATAGTAAAATCAAATTTAGAGGTTACATGCTCGTAGCTAAGGGTCGAAAGCGTTAAATCACCCAATTTCAATTCCGGGGTCTCCCCGGTATTTTGTAATACCAGCATCACCTGAAAAAGAGAGCTTCTTCCGGATTCCCTTTCTTTAACCACTGCCTCTACTACTTTTTCAAAGGGCACATCCTGGTGATCATACGCCTCCATTGTAGTAGTTCTTACCTGTTGCAAAAATTCAACAAAATCAAGTGAGCTATCCACATTACTGCGCAAAGCAAGCGTGTTAACAAAAAAACCTACCAACCCTTCTACCTCCTGCTGCGGACGGTTTGCAATAGATGTACCCACGGTAATATCAGCTTGCCCGCTGTATCTGTACAGCAACACTTTAAATATAGCAAGCAGGGTCATGAATAATGTAGCACCTTGCTGCTGGCTTAATTGCTGCAAACCATCAGACAATTCTTTATTAATACTAAAGCTTGCAGATGCTCCGCGAATACTACTTACAGCAGGTCTTTCAAAATCTGTAGGCAACTTTACCGGTACTACTGCGTCCAGCTTTTGTTTCCAGTAATTTAATTTATTATCAAGAACATCTTTCTGTAAATAATTCCTTTGCCAAACTGAATAGTCAGCATATTGTAAATCCAGCTCTTGTAATACAGGGGGCCTTTGTGCTACATAAGCGGCATATAATTCCACAACCTCATTTACAAGAATGGAAAGCGACCATGCATCCGAAGCAATATGATGCATTGTTACTACAAGCAAATGATCATGCTGAGCTAAAGAGATCAAAGTAGCACGCAACATATAATCATTTGCAAGGTCAAAAGGTTGGCGGATCAGGCTCTCGGCATACAGTTGCAATTCTTTCTGGTCTTCCTTAAAAAAAGCACCATCAACAAATGATAATTTCCAATCGTTTTGTACCCTCGGCGATTGGTACACATTACCCACATCTTCCCGAAAAACTGTACTCAAAACCTCATGACGGGAAACAATAGTTTGTAAAGCATAAGCCAGTGCATCCTTATCCAACTGGCCTTTAAGTCGTAATAATATGGGAGAATGGTATTGAACGCTGCCTTCTAATTGGTCGATAAACCATAAACGTTCCTGGCTAAAAGATAGCGGAATTTTTAAAATATCTTTTCTTGAAAATTGTGTTATTCTGTTATAGTTTGCAGTAACGCTGGCAGATTTCCATTCATCATTACTTAAAAAATCAATGATGATTTCTTTATTGTTCCTTATTTCTTCAAGTAATTTTTCATCAATTTTCTTTTTCTCCGCAATTTTCAATTGTAAACGTCCTTCGTTCAGAACGATCTCCACATCCTCCTTTTTGGCCAGGTATAATATTTCAATAGCTTTCTTAAACGAACGTTCCATAAACTTAGAATTCCTAACGGGTTTCATTTTAGTAATCAAGGGTTAAAAAAAGAATACAGGGTTTTGTACCAACAAAGAAGCAGCCATGTGCATCATCGTTGTGTCACTCCCTTGTACCGCATACCAATGTGCATCTTTAATTGTGTTATAGATTAAAATACAGGCATTCAGTTAAAGTTACCCTGCAAAATAAAATTCACCATCTGTGTATTGCACCTTGCGGGGTACGTTAAGCAAAATTATACATCTAATAATTGAAATGGCGCTATATTTTTTTCAGCAGGATCATCCTTTCCCTGTATTTCGAGATACTTACTCAAATCACTGATACAGGTAAACTGAAATAATACCTTAATTGGAATGGTTAATAATAAACTTCTTTCAATGTACGACACCATTCTCATTGCTAAAAGTGAGTGCCCGCCCAATTCAAAGAAATTATCATTGATACCTACTTTTTCCACATTAAGTAATTCGCTCCATATTTTAGCCAACTTCTTTTCCAGCTCATTTCGTGGTGCTACATATCCTTCTGATGCAGTTTGTATCTTTCCTGGATCAGGCAAAGCCTTTTTGTCAATTTTACCACTTGTAGTAATGGGAAAACGATCCAACTCTATCCATACTGATGGCACCATATATTCAGGCAACTTATCCATAAGATAATTTATTGCCAATTGCTTTTCAAAAGATTTTTCAGGTATCACATATCCTATCAGCCGGTTGTTTCCATTACTGTCGGGTTTTGCCAAAATAATTACCTGGCTTACCAATTTACTTTGTAATAGTACACTTTCAATTTCACCTAATTCAATTCTAAAGCCCCTTACTTTTACCTGTTCATCTTTTCTTCCAAGGTATTCGATATTTCCATCAGGCAGTAGCTTCACAAGATCACCTGTTGAATACAACCTGGATGATGGATTTTTACTGAATGGGTTTGCAATAAATTTTTCAGAAGTTAGTTCTTCAAGGTTAAGGTAACCTCTTGCCACTCCAGCCCCTGCAAGGCAAAGCTCACCTGTAACACCAATAGCAACTAATTGTTTATTTTCATTTAAAACGTATAATTGAACATTCGCAATCGGCTTACCAATTACAACCCTGTTATTTAAAATCGGGTCATAAGACATAGTAGCGCACACAGTATTTTCAGTCGGTCCGTATGCATTTATCAAACGAATACCCTTTAATTGTATATACTTAGCCGTTACTTCATTTAGTGGTTCGCCTGCCGAAATAATTGTCTTAATCGTTCCCAATGAGTCTTTTACTTCAAATTGAAATGATGGGGGAAGTATTGCAATTTCTACCTGGTGGTTGTTTACAAGTTTTTCAAAACTTTCTACGGTCAACAAATCTTCTTTATTACATAATACCAGTTTCCCTCCCGATAAAATTGTAGTAAATATTTCATTACACGAAGCATCAAACCCAAACGAAGCAAATTGCAGCATTGTTGTTCCTTCGCAAATTCCAAGGTCATCTGCCTGGCTCAGGGCTAAATTCACAATACTGCTTTGTTCTATCATTACACCCTTAGGCCTGCCAGTCGAACCTGAAGTATAAATTACATAAGCCAGTTGATTGGGTTCAATTATTACTTCCGGATTAGTCAAAGGCTCATTACTGATATAGGTCAAGTCACTGTCTAAATCAATAATTTCAATATCCGCCGTTAATTGAAATTTACCCCTGGTTAATTTACTGGCTAATACAATTGTTGCTGCAGTATCATCCGTCATATAAGCAATCCTTTCTTCCGGGTATCCATCATCCATTGGCACATAAGCGCCGCCTGCTTTTAAAATGCCTAAAATTGCTACAATCATTGCCGGGCTCCGCTCAATACAAACCGGAACCAGTGTTTCCTTTTTTATTCCCTTTGCTATTAAATATTTTGCCAACTGGTTTACCCGCTTATTTAGTTCACTGTAACTTATTGTTTCGTCCCCAAATTCTACTGCAATTGAATCAGGCGTTTTTCGCACTTGTTCCTCAAACAAATCTACTATGCTTTTATCATTTGGATAGTACTCCTCCGTATCATTTACCTCAATTATCAACCTATGTTTTTCTTCTGCCGTCAGCTCGTCTATATCCATTAAGCTTCTTTCTCCTTCATTTGCTACAAACTGATCCAAAACATTTACAAAATGATCACGTACCTGTTTTACATATACTTCTTCTAATAGTTCTGAATTATAACTGAAAGCAATATCTATACTTTCAGTACTACTGATGGCTATGCTCAGCGGGTAATTGGTCTGCTCATGCATCTGTACATTTTCTATCCCCAGCGACCATTGCCTGGCACCAATGAGCTCACTCAACGGATAGTTCTCGAAGATCAGGATGCTGTCGAACAAATCTCCCGCTACTCCCGCC
>JANMVB010000514.1:0-3785 GCA_031392305.1 Ferruginibacter sp. | reverse complement strand
GCTCCTGCAATACATATTTCACCCGCTACACCTACCGGTACCAAACTACCGCTTCTGTTCACAATCCGGATGCTTGTATTGGCAATAGGTTTACCAATGGTAATTGGTTCGCCAGTTCGTAAGCGGAATATTGTACTGTAGGTTGTATCTTCTGTAGGGCCATATAAATTCCGCACCGCAATACGATCAGCATCTAAGCCAAGCTGAACCTGCGACGGAATTGGTTCACCCGCCATATTGATCACCGAAATATTACTGAGATCTGTACCATCTTTTAATAAATTTTCAATGACCACCGGCACGCTATTGGTCATAACCTTCGCATCACCGGCGAGATATTTACCTATTTGTAAACCATTTTCTATAAGCCTGATACGCTTACCCACGCTCAATGGATAAAAGAATTCAAATACCGACAGATCAAAACACATAGAGGTGGAAGCATATACCACTTCAAAATGATCTAAAGAAAATTCCTGGCGGCACCAGCTTATAAATGAATAAACATTGGTATGTTCTATCATTACACCTTTAGGCTTACCAGTTGAGCCGGATGTATAAATCACATACGCCAAATGCGCTGGTTTGATATCTATCTGTAGATTAGTAACAGGCTGCCTGTTGATGGCAACGGAATTTTTTCCGTCAATCTCTATCATCTCAATATTTTGTTCAACGGGTAATATTAACCTGCTTTCACGGCTACTAATCACCAACGAAGATGCTGTATCGCCGAGCATGAAGTTTATTCTCTCAGCAGGATAAGTGGGGTCAATGGGAACGTAGGCTGCACCTGACTTTAAGATGCCCAATATGCCTACCAACATATCCAGGGAACGTTCTATACAAACCGGAACCAGCGTTTCTGTTTTAACCCCTTTACCATGTAAGTAATGTGCCAATTGGTTTGACCGCTCATTTAGTTGCTGATAGGTAAGCTCTTTATTTTCAAAAATAATTGCTATTGCATCCGGTGTTTTAATTACCTGCTCTTCAAATAATGATATTATATTTTTATCCTGTGGATATTCAACAAAGGTGTTATTGAATTCAACAAGCAATTGATTTTTTTCGCTACTGCTGAGCATTTCCAACAGCCCAATGCTTTGTTCAGGTGTAGTTGTTACTGAATGGAGTAATTCTTTAAAATGAGCCAGTATATTTTCAATAGTTTGCTCGGCGTAAAGATCTTTGCAATATTCCACTGACCCTACTATGCCGTTCGGAGTTTCCGTTAAACTAAAGTCAAGCTCAAATTTAGTTTTATCCCTTTCAAATGATTCTTCGGATAATATTACTTCTCCCAGTTGAATCGCTGGTTTATCCGGTGTATTCTGTAATACCATCATTACCTGGAATAATGGGCTCCGGCTCATATCCCTTTCTTTCACTACCGCTTCCACTACTTTTTCAAAAGGCACTTCCTGGTGCTGGTAGGCCTGCAGGGTAGTTGCTTTTACCTGCTGTAATAATTCCGTAAATGATTGCTGGTGATGGATAGTGCTGCGCAGGGCAAGTGTATTCACAAAGAAACCCACCAGGCCTTCCACTTCCTGCTGCTGACGGCCGGCTATTGCAGTGCCCACACAAATATCTTCCTGCCCGGTATAACGGTTTAGTAATACTTTAAGGGTAGCTAATAAAGACATAAAAAGTGTAACGCCGTTTTGCTGACCAAGCGCCTCCAGTTTATCAATAAGTTCTTTATTTATAGTAAAAGTTTTTTTAGCACCATTTGTGCTTTGTACCTGCGGCCTTTCAAAATCTGTTGGTAATTGCAGGGGTTCAATATTTTGTAATTTCTCTTTCCAATAGCCCAGTTTATTATCCAATACCAATGCCTGTTCAGTGCTACGTTGCCACATAGCAAAATCTGCGTATTGTATCTCCAAAGGCTTTAGTGAAAGGGGTTGCTCTTTTTCAAAAGCATCATAAAATTTTATCAGTTCATCAATGATGATGGAAGTTGACCAGCCATCAGAAGCAATATGGTGCAATGTAATTACCAACAGGTTTTCTGCTTCACTTAAATCTACCAGGTTTACCCGGATCGCATGATCCTGCGAAAGATCAAAAGGCTGATTGATGAACCCTTGTATTAAGTGATGTAATTTATCATTGTCCGTAGCAAATGTACTTCCGTCCATTTCCTGCATTTTCCAGATGTCTTTGTTCATCACCAATTGGTAGCCCTGCCCATCCTGCTGGCGGATAACAGTTCTGAGGACTTCATGCCGGTTTACAATTTCATTGAATGCGTAATTTATTGCAGCCTTGTTTAACTTTCCTTTCAGGCGCAATACAGCAGGAATATGATATGCCACACTGCCTTCAAACTGATCAATGAACCACAAGCGTTCCTGGTTAAATGATAAAGGGATCAACGAAGGCCGTTGCAATGACTGGATTGAAGGAGCAGGTTGGTGACCATTCTTTTTAGACCCGATGAGGGTAGCAAGTTGCGCAATGGTAGGTGCTAAAAATATATCTGTCAATTGAATATTTACCGCATAGCGGGATGATATCCTTGATAGTAATTGAATTGCTTTTAAACTGTTGCCGCCACTTTGAAAAAAATCATCCTGCACACCAAAATTATCATGCCCCAGCAAGCTTTCCCAAAAGCCAAATAAAATAACTTCATCTTCACCCGAAGGCGCCACTATATCCAGCTTATGCGCACGCTTATCTTTTGCCTTCATTAATCCAAGCAAGTCTTTCCCGGTTTTGCCAATAAGTGTTTTATTAATTTGCTTACTCTTCATATAACTATGCAATAATTTAATCAATTTTTTTGCCGCTGGTATTAGCCACAAAGGCACGAAGGCACAAAGTGTTTATCTTGTATTTTATGGATGTTGCTAACATTCATTTTTTAAATTTTCGTTTTATAAAAGAAAAAATCTTTTTGAACCCAGCTATATTTCTTTTGTCAACTTCACAGGCGTCGCACTCTTGTACATTGTATTTTTGGGCAGCATTTCTTACGTTATATGTTGACCATTTTACATTTCCCTTACCCTTATACAAAACACAATTAATGCTCCCCATTGGTATATCGTACAAGAGTGCGACGCAACAATGTTTCATTCATATTCTTACGCCGGGTCAATAAAAAACAATTGCTCATTTTTTAGTTCTACCTCATTTAAAAAGCGTTCATAAGCATTGGTTTTATTATCTCCAATCCAACCGGTACGCTTCAGAAATTCCTGGAATGGTTTATTTTTTTGCGTAGCCTGAAACAATGCTGTAATCTTATTTAAACCATTGTTTTCGCAATACTTTTCTAACCCGGTTAAAATATAGTCTTCTACATTTCTACCGAGTACCCTGCAACTGAGCAGGAAGGTTTCCACCTCCAGCGCAACATGATTTTTTTTTGCCAACACAACGCCAACAATTCCATAATCGCCAAACCTGTCCTGCACCTCAATGATCCAGTTGATGGCATTTTTTTGTTGCAATCCCCTGGCAATTTCTTCAGCAGTTTTACGAATGCCATTTAAATTAAACTGGTTGGTGCGTAGTGTCAATTGCACGGCACGTTCCATATTTAATTCATTCAGTGGGTGTATGTTCACCTGTATATTTAACGACTGCAAAAACCCTTCAACAGATTCGTATTTCACCTCTTCTTCCCTGCGCTGTTTTTCCACTTTATACATGGCATTGCGTTTTGCATCTTCTTCAGTAACGCGGAAAAAATCGAAGGCCCAGATATGGCTGAGAAAACTTTCGTAATCCTCCTCCTCGCCGGGCAAAGCAATGGCGAGCACTTCAGG
>JANMVB010000446.1:0-12552 GCA_031392305.1 Ferruginibacter sp. | reverse complement strand
GTAAATGTCTTTACGGTATTGCCGGGTTATTTTGAAAGTATAAGCAGTACGGTAATGGCTTGCTTACAGCAAGATGATAGTTCTATACAAAGCAATGAAAACAATGCAACCGTGCCGGAAGGTTATTTTGATAACCTTGCTGGATCCATTTTAGATAAGATAAAATTGCAGGAATCACCCCGGGGTGAAATAAAGGAATTATCGCCTTTGCTCCACTCACTGCAAACCAATAATGTATTTGAAATACCTGAAGGATATTTTGAGAACAACCAGGAGCATGTAATCGAAAAAATAATAGCTGCTGAAGAGTTGCAGGAGTTGTCGCCTTTACTCAGCAGCATAAAAAGCGAAAATGTTTTTAAAGTACCAAGCGGATATTTCAACAACCTGCCCGGCAATATTTTAAAAAAGATACATCCGCAAGAAGCTAAAGTAGTAAAGATGCCCAGCCGCAATGTATTCTTAAAATATGCGGCAGCAGCCATGATGACCGGGGTAATTGCTTTGGCAGTTTATAATTTTAGCAATAATGGTTCATCTGTTGTTCCGGCAAATCAATCAGTAGCAGTGTTAGATGCTTCAATTGAAAAGGGCAGGCAAATGAACGATGCACAATTCAGTGAAGCAATCGATAACCTTTCTGAAAATGATATAGCCAAATACCTGGAAAAACATGGTGACATTACAGATGTGGCATCGTTGAGAAATAATGTAAATGAAAACGACCTGCCAAGCCAGGATGATTATTTGCTGGATGAAAAGACACTCGAAAACTACCTGGATAAATTAGAAATAACAACCAATAATTAAGGGGGAAACAAACAATGAAAAAATTATACCTGATAACGGCCTTTGTGGGCATTACCTTTTTTGCAAATGCGCAGGAGGAAGCAATATCTGAAAAAAAGTTGCAGGATATAGAAGCACTGAAAGTAGCATTCATCAGCAGGGAGTTGTCGCTTACACCGGATGAAGCCCAAAAATTCTGGCCCCTGTACAATCAATACAGCAAGGAATTAAGTACCACTGTTAGTGACGACCAGGATATATTAGACAGGGACGAAAAGGTATTGAACCTGAGAAAAAGATACCGTGATCAGTTTACTAAAGTGTTGGGACAGCCCCGGATGAACAAGTTGTATAATTCAGAAAACAAGTTTCGTCAGTTACTCATCAAATCAATCCGCAATCAAAAATTGCAGCGTAACAATGCAAACCGGCCGTTGAAGAGAAGGGGGTAGTTTGGTTGATAAAGTAGATAAAGTAAATACAGTAAATAAAGTAGAAAGGGTAAATACAGTAAATAGGTAAATACAGTAAATACAGTTTTTTGTCCGGGCTAAGAAGCAATGAGGATCACCGTTGCGTCGCCCTCTTGTACTGAATACCAATGGGGAGCTTTACCCAAATTATTTGTAAAAACATTTGATAACATTTAATTGCACAAGCATGAAAAATTCTTACTTCTGAAATTATTTTTTTGTGATGGTTGTTTTAGATAATCGGTCAGCTCGTTGGAAGGCTGGCCGTTTTTTTTACTTGAATTATTCAAAACTCACTACAGGCGTTTTAATATCATGGTAAAAAAGAAAGGTCCATTTTTCCTGCTGGCCGGTATGCCACCATTGATGCCGTAGCTCCATACATTTTTTTCCGTCAAAATCATACTTGGCTACAAAGCGGCTTTTCATTTGTTGAAGTTGCGGTGCCACATCGCCACCAAAAAATATTTTTTGTCCATCTTCTTCTATCCAAAATACCTGGTGATATGGGGAGTGGGCACCCGTCATTTCGTAGGTAATATAATTATCAATCTTTCCGTTTCCCTCAATAAAAATCACCTTATCCGAATTGCTCAATATATCAAATTCATCGGGTGTATAAGAAGGTTTGCCTTTCTCCAAAGCAAAGGCCAGTTCATCTTTATTAACGTAATAAACTGCGTTGGGAAAATTGAAAAACTTTTGCTTTAAAACCTTGTCTTCTTTACTAATGCCACCGGAATGATCTTTGTGCAAATGGCTAAGCAATACTTTTGTAACCTCCATTGGGTTAATGCCATTGTCCATTAAATTCTGATGTATTTGAAGGGTACCATCGGCATTGCTAAAACCTAACCCCGTATCAATTACAAGTATATCATTTGCAGTAACAATACAAAAAGGTTGTATCTCTACAAGCAGGCTGCCCACGGGCCTTTGCTGCAAATCATCCTTTTCTTTATTAAAGGGAATAAACTGTTTCGTTTTATCAATGGTAAATGCGCCTTCACTGAGTGGAATAATTTTCATGCTATGTAATCCTGCAAATGGAAAATATACTTTGATGTTTATTGGAGTATATTTTAAAAAATAGTTTCAAAGCAAAGCTAATTGAAAAGAAGGAGTTAGCTCCCGGGCTAACATGAATTTAAGATTTTAACCAACCGGTGATGCTCATCCTTGGTTTATTACTAACTAATACTTCATGCTCTAACTCAGCGCTTTTGAAGAAGACACTTTTTCCATTTGTAGGCGATATGTTTTCGATCCTATCTTTATGATGAATACATAATTCACCTCCGTCACTTTTTTGCCATTCACTGTTCAAATACATAATCATCGAATACTGCCTGCTGTCATTGCTTCTAAATTGATCAAGATGTCGTTTATAAAAACTTCCTGCTTCATACATGGTATAATGAAATTCATAACCAGTGATGCCTGTGTAACATGTTTCATTCAAAAAGCTTACAAAAGTATCCATCAGGTCAAAAAAACAATTTTCGTGTATGTTGTTGTGCTCACGGTCGAGCCAATATATAACATCGCTTCTAAACAAGTCGTCATGTTTAATATTAAAATTTTGTCCGGTACCTCCGGCATGTAGCATCTTTTCTGCGTAAAGCGTTTTTAAATTCTCTTTTAAATGTTGTGAAAGGGATTCACTTAAAAAATTGTCTGCAATCCCTACTTTATTTTTTATAAAGCTATCAATGAGGATATTAAAAATATTTTCCAAAATAATTGTGAATCGTTGTTAAGTATGAAGGTTGGTGGAAGGTAGTCTTATTAAGCTTATTAAGGTTAACACTGCTTTGCAGTTAACAATATAATGTAGGTGAAGATCCCCAATGGTATGCGGTAAAAGTGAGTGACACAACTATGTTTAATTGAAATACCTATGCCCGTTCAACCAATTACTTTATATACTTTAAACTGTATTTACTTTATATATCTTATAAACCCTATTTACCACACCGCCTATCTCAGTACCATTTGCCTGTCTGAGTCTAATTTTATTGCAATGAATAATAAAATAGTAAATGTAACCAGTGATGATCCACCATAGCTTAAAAGTGGCAAGGTAATTCCAGGAGATGGCGCAATACCAAGTGTCATACATACATTTAATGCTACATGAAAAAAAAGTATGCTTGCCACACAATAAATATATACCCTGCTAAAAGTACTTCTTTGCCTTTCAGCTAAAAATATTAATCGCAACATTAATCCAAAATACAGCAACATTAATATTGTGCTGCCTACAAGGCCAAAACTTTCCCCTATTGATGAAAAAATAAAATCAGTATTTTGGGCTGGTACAAATTCGCCACGTGTTTGTGTACCTTGTAAAAAACCCTTACCCCAAAAGCCGCCGCTACCAATGGCTATTTTAGATTGTTTTACATTATAGCCTTCAACTTTTTCGCCCACTCCTTTTTTTACAGTTCCCAATTTAGAAAACTCTTTCTGAATTTCAGCTTCCCGTTCTTTACTTTCAAATTTATAATCATCTATACCAAACGTAGAAAATATTCTTACTACCTGGTGGGGCTTAAGTACCTTATCAAATAAAGCTGGCACCAAAAATTTTTGTACCCCCACACACAAAATCCAGGCCACCGCTATTAGCAGCACAATATTTTTATCACGTTTTATTTTTCTCCGGTACAAATAAATAAAATACACAGCTATTATGGTTAGCACTAAAAACAATGCATTAGGTGGTACAACTATACTGGCAATGATTAATATAACCAAAGAAAAAACTAATATCAAATAAATTGCGGGTAATCCTTCCCGGTAAAAAGCAATGCAAAATGAAAAATATACAATTGCAGCACCAGGCTCTTTCTGAAGTATTGATAAAATAGCAGGAGTGAAGGCTATGACTGCCGCTATAATTTGCGACCTGGATTTGGAAAAATTAGTTTCAGTATACGAAAGATATTTTGCTAAAGCCAAAGATGTAAATATTTTACAAACCTCTACCGGCTGGACATTCATAAACCCTAATGGTATCCAGCTTTTAGAACCTCCCACTTCTTTACCAACTACAAAAGTCGCCAAAATTAATAATACTCCAAATGCATAGCCTAAGTTGGCTGTTGCTGTAAAAAATTTACTATCTGTTAGTAATACTAAGGTGGCCATAAAAATGCTTGCACCAAAAAAATATAATTGTTTGCTATATTCTCTTTTGAAGCCTAAAAAGCTTTTTATAACCCCATCACCTTCACGGTACTCAACAGAAAAAATACATAACAAACCAATCATCACCAATATGGCATATAACCATATCATCAGCCAATCAACACCTTTTCCTATCGCAGGGGTTTTTTGATACATATTTTTTTATCTCACCTGGTTATTGAGATACATTTATTGAGTCAGCCGTTTCCGGTTTCTTTTTTTTATCCGGCAATATTGCCTCTATCTTTTTTAATTGTGTATTGGCACCCGTATCTTTTTTGGGCATTTCTTTTTTTGATTCTTTTTCTTTCTTCATTTTATCCATCGCATCTGCCTCATCATCTGCATCCAGCCCAATGGTATCTTTTACAATTTTTATATACCCCTTCGAAGCCAGGTAAACAGAATCTTTTGCATGGCGGATAGAATCCATCCTGCGCAACTCCTTATATATCCTGGGTGGTATCAGGTTGAGGTTCGAAATTTCTATTACTTTTTTATTACGCTCTATACCTGATATAGAATCTTTCAGGTATTTCTCAATCATTAAGCTGGCAATGGGAGCTGCAGATGTAGAGCCAAAACCTGCGTTTTCGCAAATAACTGCAATGGCAATTTTCGGATTGTCACGTGGTGCAAATGCAGCAAAAAAAGCGTGGTCTTTTTGTTTTACGCCGTTGTAAGCATTTTCAACCGTACCTGTTTTTCCACAAACCACTACGCCAGGTACCTGGGCATATCTTCCGGTTCCGCCGTCCATTACACCCTGCATACCATCATGTACGGCTTCAAAAACAGTGTCTTCTATCTCCAGTGGATGGTGCTTTTCTGTAAACTTTGCCAGCATACCAAACTTATCGCCGCCTTCAATAGAATCAACCATGTGCGGCGTAATAAACCAGCCTTTATTTGCCAGGTAGGCCATTTCATTTGCTACCTGCAGGGGCGTAGTTTCTACTTCACCCTGCCCAATACTTACAGAACGGAAGGTGCAAAAATTCCAATGCCCGGCACCGTATATTTTATTATAAGTGGCAGCATTTGGTATAGATCCACTTCTTTCTGTTGGTACATCAATACCCAGCTTGTGGCCAAGCCCAAATGCCTGCATATACCTGGCCCACTGGTTTAAGCTGCTATCAAGATTGGGGTATTTTGGGTTATTAATTACCCGCTGCATTACATTGGCAAAGTAAGTATTGCAGGAATGTGTGATAGCCCCTTTTAATGACCATACTCCGGGGTCGAGGCAACGCATTGGTTTACCGCAGCCGTAAAAAGCGCCGCTGCAACTAAAAGGAGTTGTTGGAGTGATCACCCCTTCATGTAATCCAATTAATCCCTGTAGTGTTTTAAAAGTAGAGCCCGGAGAATATTTTGCATTGATAGTCCGGTTCAGCAAAGGCAATGCAGGATTAAGCAACAGTTCTGCATAATGTTTTTTACGATCAGCGCCGGTTAAATATTTTGGTTTAAAAGTAGGGCTGCTGATCATGGCCAGTACACCACCGGTTTGAGGATCAATTGCAACCACGGCCCCCACTTTATTTTGCATCAGCATTTCTCCAAATTCCTGCAACGCTATATCCAGCGACATATGCATATTATCCCCGGCAATGGCGGCAGTATCATATTTTCCCTGTTCAAACCTTTCGGTCAGGCGGTTCTTGTTATCCCTTTTCCAATATTCTATTCCCCGCTGGCCCATCAGCACTTTTTCATAAGTACGCTCCAGGCCGGTTTTACCGGCGTAGTCGCCAATCTGGTACCCTTCGCCTTTGTGCGATTTTAAAAAATTTGTATCCACTTCAGATAAATATCCCAGGATATTACCACCGGCATCTACAGGGTAACTTCGTACCGGGCGTTCCTGCAAATAAAAGCCGGGTACAAATTTATACATGGCTTCATTGAGCATGGCCATTTTTTCATCGCTCAGCAACGCATCAAAAATAGAAGGCCTGCTTCGGCCGTTTTTAATAATGAGTTCAACCACCCTTTTACTAAAAGCGGCTGTATCAATACCAAGTATCCGGCAAAGTGCAAATGTATCTACGCCCTTTATTTTATTAGGTACCACCATCAAATCGTAGATGGTCATATTTTGCAGGATGGCCTTGCGTTTGCGATCATATACAATACCACGGTCAGGATAAATTACTTTGCGAAATTTACCCTGGTCATCCGCCATTATTTTATATTTAGAAGAAAAAAGCTGCAGGTTGGCCAGTTGTAAAATAATAATCACAAATATCCCTGCAAATACAAGCTGTATTACATTTTTTCGTGACTGGTTAAAGACTGACAAGGTGAGTGGGATTTATTTGTTTCCGGTGGTTGTTTTCTTTTTTTCGTTTACAGAAATTATATACAAATATCGTTTACTTTAAAAAAAATATTTGTTAACGGGCAGAAGTATTTCAATTAAACATCGTTGTGTCACTCCCTTGTGCCGCATACCATTGTGGATCTTTACTTACGTTTTGTCAAGAGAAAAATCCGGTATCAAAAATTCCTTAAAAAATCAGCAGCTACTGTATTCAAATTCAAATTCTATTTATAAAATTCGTGTAATCCGTTATGTTATATTAATTCGTGTAATTCGTGTACTTGTATTCAGTTCGGTTTCTTGTATTTAATTAAAACATCAAGCAGTATTCGTTCTAAACTGTTGCTTGCGTGAAAACAATAATTCTGCCACAATAACGAGTAATAAACTGATAACAGTTGACGATAAAGTTTTTACAATGAAATACCAGAAATTTCCGAACTGCCATGCTTCTAAAAAGAATAGCCAGGCGTGGTGTACAAAGCTGAGCACACCGGCATAAATTAAATAACGTAAAAACCCACCCATGCTTTTTGGAGACGGTTCTTCATAGTTACTATCTGCACCTTGCTGCGGTATAAGAATATTGATTACGAATGGGCGAAAATAAGCAACGAGCACACACGCAGCCGCATGAAACCCGGGATTGTGCCTGAAACTATCCAGCGTAAAGCCTAACGCAAAAGCAATCAGCATCTGTGCAGTGCGGCCAAGTTTAAAAGGCATCCATAAAATAAAGAGAAAATAAATATAGGGGGTCACCAGGTAATGCAGGTGAATCCTGTCCAGCACAAAAACCTGTATCAGTATCAGCAATATAAACCGGATAATATTTTTAATTAAAGTACTCATTGCATTTTTCTGCTAACGGTTAATTATTGGTTTTATTAATTGCATTTTTCAGCAGCCTGTTTATTTCATCTTTCTGATAATTTTCGATAGCGTAAACATATTGCAGGTTATAAAAATTAGCACTCGATTTCAATTTAATGATATAGTTATTGGTGCTTTTATCAGGTATAATTTCTGCTACCGTACCAAGCATAAGGCCATAAGGAAAAGTTGTGGTAAAGCCACTGGTAAAAACGGTATCACCCTTCGCAACTTTAGCACTTTTACGGATCTCAATCAGCAAAAGCCTGTTTGGGTCTTTACCATCCCATATTACCTGGCCGGCATCTCCGCCAGTTTTTAATTTTGCACTTATCTTACTGTCTTTATGCAGCAGGCTCATCACTACGGCAAAATTTTCACTCACATCTGTAACAATACCCACTACGCCATTGTTGGGGTCCACTACGCCCATATCTTTTTTTAACTGCTGGGCAAAACCCCTGCTCAAAACAATGAAATTATTGGGTGCTGAAACAGAACTGGAAACTACTTTAGCAGCCCGGTACTCCCATTTGCGAATGTTACCTAATGTATCGTATGGAATGGAATCAGCAATTATTTTTATGGAGGTATCCGGGGTTTCAAAATTTTCTTTCATTAAATTCCGCAGCCGTTCATTATCCCTGGCAAGCTTTTCATTTGTTTTCTTTAGCTGAAAATAATAATCAACCTTATTGTATTCTTTATTGACTTTGCCGGTTACCTCATTCATAACCCCGGAGGCTACGGCATTGTGGTACGTATTATAATGAACGATGAGGTAAATACAGAATATCTGTAGTATCAGTAAAAAAATAAAGTTGAAATACCTACGGATGAATAAAAAAATGTTACGCATAGAATGCTCCTCCTAACCTCGGGGTAAAACCTGGATTGATATTGTGTAGAAAAGTCTTCATACAAAAGAGCTTTATCTTATTTGCAAACCTGCGGATATTTGTACAAATGCTTAACGCATTACAAAAGGATATTTGTCGTAATTCTTTAAAGCAATACCTGTACCCCTCACTACACTTTTCAGTGGATCATCCGCTACATGTACGGGCAATTTTATTTTTGCGGCAATACGTTTATCAAGGCCCCTTAACAATGAACCGCCGCCTGTTAAATACAAGCCACGGCGATAAATATCACCTGCCAGCTCGGGTGGAGTAGTTTCCAGTGCTTTTAATATGGCCTCTTCAATTTTAAAAATACTTTTATCCAGTGCTTCAGCTACTTCCTGGTAACTTACAAAAACCTGCTTGGGGATACCTGTTACCAGGTCACGCCCGTTTACCGGAATATCATCCGGGGGGTTCTCAAGGTCTTTCATTGCTGAACCAACCTGTATTTTTATTTGCTCGGCGGTACGCTCACCTATCAGCAGGCTATGGTAGCGGCGAAGGGCCTCCATAATATCTGCGGTAAACTCATCACCAGCAATACGAATGCTTTGATCACAAACAATACCTGCAAGTGCAATTACTGTAATGCCGGTAGTGCCACCGCCAATGTCAATAATCATATTGCCGACTGGCTCCTCTACATCAATGCCTATACCCAATGCTGCTGCCATCGGTTCATGAATCAGGTAAACTTCTTTGGCACCAGCCTGTTCTGCACTGTCCCTAACGGCACGTTTTTCTACTTCGGTGATGCTGCTGGGGATACATATCATCATACGCCAGCTTGGTGCAAACAAGGGCTTTTTGGGGTAGATCATCTTGATCATTTCCCTTATCATAAGTTCTGCGGCGTTAAAATCGGCGATTACTCCATCTTTTAGGGGGCGAACGGTACGAATGCTTTCATGTGTTTTTTCATGCATCATCAAAGCCTTCTTGCCAACTGCTAAAATGTTTTTTGGGTTATTTCTATCTAAGGCAACAATGGAAGGTTCGTTTACAACTACTTCATCATTGAATATTATCAGGGTGTTTGCGGTGCCCAAATCCATTGCAATTTCCTGTGTGAAAAAATTAAAAAGACCCATAGTTTTTATATAGAAGAAAATGGAATGTAAATAATGGGGCAAAGTTGATGTAAATAATTTGAATTAACAACGGTAAATACTTTATTTCTCAACATTGCATGAGCTGATAGTTTAGGGTTTACTGTTTATGTTTTTCTGTTATTGCCACTATTAATTTTGAACCATACTTTTTAACGTAAATAATTGATTTTTTATTTTGCTTAATTAAGGAAAAAGTATAAGAAATTGTTTGCGTGAATTATTTAACCGCAGAGAATAAGAGAAAATGGAGGTTACTCAGAGCGTAATTTTTATCTCTGCGAAAACTCTTTTAACTCATTTGCTCAGCGGTAAAAAAGATATAAAGCTTAGGGCAGTAATAAAAATGAAATTAAACGGGGCTAATATTTTGTTTGTTATAACGTGGGTAAAGATCCACATAGGTATAATGTACAAGAGTGCGACGCCAATGAAGCTTAATAGATGGATCAATGCCCGGCCAAAAAAACCTTCGTTTTCTGTTAATACTTAAGAAGAATAAACTGCAAACCGAAAACACAAAACACAAAACCGAAAGCAAAAAACTATCTAAATTCAAACCCAATATCATCCCGGTAATAAATGCCCTCAAAAAAAATCTGTTCTAAAGTATAGTTGGATTGCTCTGCGGCATCTTTGATGGTATCACCAAAGGAGGTAATTGCCAATACCCTGCCACCACTTGAAACCACGGTATCGTTTACCCGCTTGGTGCCGGAGTGAAAAATAATTGTGCCATTAATTTCTGCATCTTCCAACCCATGTATTTCCATCCCGGTTTCATGTTCGTTTGGATAGCCGCCACTTACGGCCACCACCGTTACGGCTGCCAGTGAGTTTGTTAGAATGGTTATTTCATTGAGCCTTTGTTCGGCTACTGCAGATAATACCTCCACAAAATCGTTTTCGATACGTGGAATTATAACCTCGGTTTCAGGATCGCCAAACCTGCAATTGTATTCAATAACATAAGGCTCCCCCTGTACATTTATTAACCCAATAAATACTACTCCTTTGTAATCGAGGTTTTCTGAAAAAAGGCCATTGATGGTAGGCTCAATGATGCTTTCCTTTACTTTTTGTATATATATATCATCTGCAAAAGGTACCGGGCTAACTGCCCCCATACCCCCTGTATTTGGGCCGGTGTTGCCTTTTCCTATTTGTTTGTAATCTTTGGCTTCGGGTAATAAAACATAATTTTTTCCATCTGTAAGTACAAACATGCTTAATTCTATACCATTCAAAAATTCTTCTATTACCACTCTTTTACCAGCATCTCCAAATTTGGATTGTTGTATCATTAACTCAAACTCTGCAAGCGCTTCTATATAATTGTTGCAGATAATTACACCTTTACCTGCTGCAAGGCCATCTGCTTTTAATACTACCGGTAAAGTATGGTTGCGAATATATTCAATGCCTTCCTGAAAACTGGTGGTATCAAATTCACGATAAGCGGCAGTTGGGATATTGTGCCGTTGCATAAATGCTTTGGCATAAGCCTTACTTCCCTCCAGTTGAGCTGCTTCTTTAGAAGGGCCAATTACCTGTATATGTGCTGTGAGGGGATTGGTAGTAAAAAAATCATAGATGCCTTTTACCAAAGGCTCTTCAGGCCCTACCAGCAGCATCTGTACATTATTGGCAATACAAAATTCAGCCATGCCTTCAAAGTCAGTAACAGCAAGGGATACATTAGTGCCATGCGAAGCTGTACCGGCATTGCCAGGGGCAATAAATAACTGATCGCATAAGGTACTTTGTTTTATTTTCCAGGCCAGCGTATGCTCCCTGCCGCCGCCGCCAATTAAAAGGATGTTCATGAAACTAATGAGGTTAATGTATCGGTACTAAATGGCTAATTAGAACGAAATTAAAGTTACTAAAAGAGTTTACCATATTAATTTTATGAGCGGCGCAATTTTTACGGTTCTTTAAATAATAGAAAGTACTGCCTTGCGATAACTAAAAGAAATTTGCTACTTTGAGGGATTAAAATCAATATTCACCAGCAAAATAATTTATATGAATGAACAGGCAATGCAAAAAGGCCATCCAAAAGGTTTATGGGTACTTTTCGGAACCGAGATGTGGGAGCGTTTTAATTTTTATGGCATGCGTGCCCTTTTATCGTTGTTTCTTGCAAAATCCCTGATGTTCGGTGAGCAGGAAGCTTCTTTAATCTATGGGGGGTTTTTAGGATTATCTTACCTCACGCCCATGTTAGGCGGGTATATATCTGATAAATACCTGGGAAATAGAAACTGTATCATCCTGGGAGGATTTACGATGGCCGCAGGTCAATTGCTTTTATTTACCAGTGCATCAACTTTTGCTACAAATCTTGATTTTGCTAAAACAATCATGTGGCTGGCTTTATTGGTAATCATCTTCGGAAATGGTTTTTTTAAGCCCAATATTTCATCAATGGTTGGGCAGTTATATCCTGAAAATCAAAAAAGCAAACTTGATTCTGCCTTTACCATTTTTTATATGGGCATTAATGTTGGGGCATTACTTGGTCAAACAATTTGCCCCTTGCTTGGTGATGTAGAAACAATAACAGTAGTAAATGGGGTGGAAAAGTCAGTGAGAGACCTTTCAGCTTTTAAATGGGGCTTTTTGGCTGCAGGGATCGCTATGTTACTTGGAACTTTTTTGTTCATTATTTTAAAAAACAGGTATGTGGTTACCGGTGAAGGAAAAGCAATAGGCGCTAAACCACGTGCATTAAGTGTTGATGATGATTCTGTACAGGCAAAATTTACCAAAAGATCTGTTTACATTTTATTTTCCCTGCTGATTATTTTTTATTTTATTTTTCAATACCTGTCGTGGGACAGTGTTACTTTACCAGCTACAACTGAAGGTATTGGCGG
>JANMVB010000431.1:0-3538 GCA_031392305.1 Ferruginibacter sp. | reverse complement strand
GGGATCAGCTTTTACGGTGCCACCAGCTAAACCCGATGACAAAGATTTATCTGCCAGCGGAGGACGCAGTTTACTGTACAAATATCGATATACAGGTTGTGTACTATTGTTGCGGTGCAGGTCGAACCATTTCCAGGTACTGTATGCAATAAACCTGTCAGAAGCTAATTGGGTAGCAGACATTTCAATCTCCGTATCCGAACTGTGGGGATACAATTTCAACACTTCTTCAAAGTCTTTTGGGTACTCTGCTTTTACCCTCGAAATATAATTCTCTTCTTTATAAGGTTGTCCAAACATAAATGCCTGGCCGGGAACTTCTGCTGAATTCCAACCAAGCAAAAGCGGTACCTGTACCTGCTGTTTTGCATTAAAAATTTGCGGCAGGGTTTTAGGTAAAAAATATCCATCAATCACCACGGGAAAACCAAACCGCTTTGACTCATTGTAAATTTCATATACCTCCCTTGTACTTAAAGCCCTAAGCTTTGCAAGGCTGGTAAACCCGACATTTTTTGCAAAATCAGCCCCGGTTTTTTCTGCGTCTGCTAAGGGTACAGGAGATAATGTGGGATTGATACCTGCCCCGCTTTCGCCAATGGCCCCTGCTATTAAATTTTTTGCAAGCGGCGAAGCCATCTGGTAACTTACCGAAATGGAGCCGGCAGATTCTCCTGCAATAGTTACCTTTTTTGGGTCGCCCCCAAAAGCAGCAATATTTTTTTGCACCCATTTCAATGCCGCCACCTGGTCCAGCAATCCATAATTGCCGGAAGCTTTGTAAGCTGCTTCAGCACTCAATTCAGGATGAGCAAAAAACCCAAAAATATTCAGCCTGTAATTACAGGTGATTACAACAATACCTTTCTTTGCCATGCTCTCTCCATCGTATCTTGGTTCCGATGCATCGCCGGCTACATTGCCGCCGCCATAGAAATAAACCAGCACCGGCAGGTTCTTTGTATTTCGTTTGGCGGGTGTCCACACGTTGAGGTAAAGGCAATCTTCACTCACTCCATTTGAGCGTGAATTCATATCACCAAAAACCATGGTTTGCATTGGCCTTGGCCCAAATTTTTTTGTTTCTTTTATCCCCTTCCAGTTGTCGGGTGGCACCGGGGCTTTCCAGCGCAGGTTGCCAACAGGCGGCTTGGCAAAGGGCACACCAAAATAAGTTTGAATACCAGTATGGGTATTATAGTTACCCTCAATGATACCATTTGAAATAATGTTTTGTGTGGGGAATGCATTGTCTGATTGAGCCGTTGCTTCAAATATTAAAGTAGCAATGGATAATGCTAAGAACAATAATTTTTTCATGATTTAAGAGCGTTTTTATATGAACAATTCAACCGTTTTAATTAATCAGCAACGCTGTTTGTTACACAGTAGCCGTGGTGAAATTACTAAACTGTAATTGATT
This sequence comes from Ferruginibacter sp., assembly GCA_031392305.1. Classification (GTDB taxonomy): domain Bacteria; phylum Bacteroidota; class Bacteroidia; order Chitinophagales; family Chitinophagaceae; genus Ferruginibacter. The sequence goes on along the minus strand of JANMVB010000431.1, from coordinate 2,115 downwards.
TTCTTTGCGGAAATAAAACTTTGTCAGCACAAATGAAACATGCAGTAATGGATTGAAATAAATACTGATAATAAAAAATAAACCCAATCTTCTTAGAAGCTGTTTGAGTTAATCTTCTATAATTTGTTATAAGGTCTAAAATGTTGCCAATTGGTATTCGGTACAAGTGAGTGACACAACAATGTTGAACATTGATAAAATGCTGTTCAAAAAAAATGTATTTGCGAAATCCCGTTTTACGGGAATGCTATGAAACACTTCTGCTGGCATTCAAAATAATCAACTCAAACAGCTTCTTATTCCTTCATGCTTAAAACAACCAATAAACTGGCTGCAAAAAGCTTCTACCTGATTTCATAAAAACTCACCTAATTCTCTTCCATTATTTTTACCCCCCAAGGCCCTAATTGTAAGGCGGCATTTTGCTCCACGGGTGTGTTACTTAATAATTCAATCCCTTTTTTGTAAGGATAAATTTGTTTGTTGCTGCCGGATGAATAATTAAAAATAAAGTGAATTGTTTTACCATCCTTGTTAACCCCAGACTTAACGACTACCGGCCAGGTTATTTGCTGGTCCTTTCCCCATATACCAGCTTTCTCCAAAACATTCCGGGTGATTTTTTCAGTGATACTTTCACTTGTCATGCAGCCCACATAAGTAGCGGTACCCTTTCCATAATTGTTTTGTGTTACCGCAGCATAATTTTTCCAAACAGGATGATCGTACCATGCTAAAACCTTTGCTGTGCCGGGTGTTATCAGCTCCATCCACGTATGTACTTTATTTTTATCAGGCCCTACATGAAACGGATCATCTCTTAGTGTTACATTTTCCGGGATGGTGAATTGAGAATAAGAAATGCCACAGGCTTCATTAATAATTCCCGGCTGAATGGTTGCCCTTACTTTTACATTTTCGTTGGAGAAGGCACTTTTAAAAGTATAAAGAATATGTCCACCTTTTTTTACAAAATTGTTTAGCTTGTTTAATAAACTATCCGGGGCAGCATACAATGCTGGTACAACAATCATTTTGTATTGATCAATCTTTATCACCGATGGATCAATAAAATCAACACCCACATTCATGTGATACAATGCATCATAATAAGGGCGCAGCACATCATTATAATTTTCTCTTGCACCCCATCCAAAACTAAATGCATTAAAAGCCGTCAGCGCTTCATTGCTGAATAGTATGGCAACATCATTTGCTTTTTTCAGGTTCACTAATTTATGACCCAGCCGTTCAAAATCATGACCAATTGTTTTGGCTTCTTCATAAGTTGGGTTGGGTTCAAAATCGTGGCTTAACAAACCTTTCCAATAAGTTTCCGCAGAATTATGAATGGAATGCCAATGCCAGTATTCCAGCATGTTTGCGCCAGATGCCAGGTGACTGAATGCCTGCAAACGAAGCTGGCCCGGGTAAGGAACCCATTGAGGAAAACCCTGTGCTTCTGTTTCCAGCACAAAATAATTCCTACCATTTTTCATGGAACGGGCAACATCTCCGCCAAAAGAAATTTCAATGCCAGTCAGTTTATCCTGCGTTGGATGATAAATATCAATTCCTGCTACATCCATTGATCTGGCTGCTGCAAAATGATCTACATCAGGTTGAATACCGTAAGAATATCCACGCCATTCGAGGTCGAAATTTTGTGTTACAAATTGATCAGGCTTGCTGTATTCTTTAATAATCTTTACCTGCCAGGCAAGATAATCAGTCACCAGCTTTCTTTGAAACTTTGAAAACTCCGCATTCAGGCTTGCATTGATGGAACCCACTGAAGAAGGAAAATCATCCCAATTATCTACCCGGTTGCTCCAGTAATCCAAACCAAATGCCGCATTCAAATTATCAGTGGTTTTAAATTTTTCTTTTAAATATTTTACAAATAATTGCTGCACGTTTTCTCCGGCAGTTTGATAATGCTTGGTTTCATTGTCTGCCTGGTAACCGATGATGGCCGGATGATCTTTTACATGATTCAATAAATTACGGATGACACGTTCTGCATGAAACAAAAAATGTTCATCTGTAATATTCATATTTTGTCTTGCGCCGTATTGATTTTTACCTCTTGCAGTGGTTGCCAGCACAGATGGA
>JANMVB010000377.1:0-4532 GCA_031392305.1 Ferruginibacter sp. | reverse complement strand
AGGAATAAATCAAAAAAATGATTAATGGTAAAAAATACCGGACAGGTTTAGGTGTAGGTTTTAGGCTCATTGCAGCAGGGTAATGGTTGGTTATCAGGCGCAATATAATTATCTTTCTTAAAACGGGTGGATTATCCTTTTGGTTAGGCGCTATTTGTATTTGGCGCTCCTTTACTTCTAGTGCAAAAGTGTAAAAAGTGGAAAACAAACTTTTGTCCGGGCAGTGAAACATTGAGGAACATCGTTGCGTCGCCCTCTTGTACCATATACAATTGGGGAACTTTAATTGTGTTTTAAATTTACCATTATTGTCGCTGGTTTGCAGGCAAACACAAACAAAATATACTTTCAGTTTTTGGAGATGTAATAAAACAATGCCCGAATAATTTTTGATATTATTGAGGAAGTTACAAAGGCAGGAAAAGTTTCTTGTTGGTATGCCGTACAAGTGAGTGACACAACGATGCTGCTCATTGCTTCTTAGCCCGGACAACAAAAATAATTGAATAGAAAAAGAACCGCGGAAGGGTTACATTACTGGCCTGTTTTTTTCTTGGGCACCTTGCCGGTGGGTTTTGTTGCAGTATTCTTTTTTGGTGCAGCAGGTTTTTCCTGCGTGGCTTCCTGCAGTTGATTGTTTTGGAGTTTATCTTCTATGGTATTTCCTTCTGCATCTTTTATGGGGTTGGGCATGGGCTCATTGCCTTCGGCGGTAACCTGGTTAAATACTTTTGTTACGTGTATCCATTTTCCATTTTTCCATTTAAAACCTTCGTAATCTCCATCAGGTATGTACGTCCATTTTTTGTTGGGTTCATTGGTTTCCGATTCGAGGTGTTCAAATACAATCATCTCCAGGTCTTCATCGTAGGTAAGCCTGGCCCCTGCATTTTTTTTATACTCCAGGATGTACCTGCTTACTGCCGCTTTAAAAACTGAATCTTCTTCAAAACTAAAAAGGCGGCCACCAAATGTAGGTTCGTCGTTGCTGAAGTTGAGCACCTCAATGATCTTCCTGTTGCTGCGGATATTATTTTCATCGTAACCAAGCAGGGTGTAAAAATGCTGGTTGCTGTTGCTGGTTTGTATGATCTTATAATACACTGCGCCTATCCATCCTTTATTGTTTGCAAACGTATCTGCAATATTGATAGTGATATCCGATTTGTCAATGAGCGGAAATAATTTGAGGGCGCCATCTGTAGTTTTCATTTGTATGGCCCCATGCTGACGTACCATATTTTCGTTGATGACCATTTGCCAGGTAAATATCCTGAAACTGCTATCAGGTGCGTATAATTTTGAAATGGTTTGCAACGAATCAAAAGGGTAGTAAAAGGAGTTATTAATTTTTAGGGAACGTACAAACATTTTTGTAAAGATGCTGTCGGCATTAAACCTGTCCTCTGCTGTAATTCCCTGTATTAGTTTGGTGGAATATTTTTTTAATGAATCTTCTTTTTGTTGCAATGCTGCTTCGTTGGCACTGGTGATGCGCTGGGCAAAAATTACGAGGTTGCAAATACTAAAAACAGCAAATAAAAACAGCTTCTTCATGCGCTAAAATAAATAATAGTTTTAGTAAACAAATATTACTTGTGAAATTTAACGAAAGGTTACGGGCAATTAGCGATTGCCGCCACAAAGGCACAAAGTTTTTTGCTGTACGTTGTTTTATCCTTAGTGCCTTCGTGTCTTAGTGGCTAAAATGCCTTTAACTAAAAAACTATATTTTACAGAAAATTGCAAAAATTGGTTTTCTCATTTGCACGTTTGCACATTTCAATATTTGCCTATTTGTAAATTTGCACATTTGCCTATTTGCACATCTGCACATTTTCTCATTTGCAAATTTGCATTATTGCATGATCGCTTCAACCATTTTACCCCAGCTATATTTTTTCTTTTCTTCAATCATGTATGGAATAAAATGCTGTTCGCCTTTATCTAAATATTCAATAATTTTTTCAGCGATGGACGCTGCATTGGGCTCTGCTATTAAGCCAACTTTATCATTTGGTACAAGTGAGGGCAGCCCACCAACATTGGTAACAATCATCGGTTTTTCAAAATGATAGGCGAGGGGGGTAACGCCACTTTGGGTAGCATTGCGGTACGGTTGCACCACTACATCAGCGGCGCACAAATAATATTTTACTTCATTGTCGGGTATAAAATTGGTATATAAAATCAGTTGATCTTTAATGCCCAGTTTTTCTATTTGTTCATCGTATGGTTTTCGGTTGTCGTAAAATTCACCGGCAACAAGCAGTTTTATTTTTTTTGTTTCCGGATTATTCGCAAGCAATTTCATTGCATCCAATAAAATATCAAGCCCTTTATATTTCCTGATAAAGCCAAAAAATAAAATGATTAATTCTTCATGCTTAATTTTTAGTTGTGTTCTTGCAACGGCTTTCGAAATTTTTTCTCCAAAATTATCATACAGCGGATGGGCAACAAACTTAGCTGGTTTACCGGGAGCGAATTGTTGCAAATCTTTCATCACCTTTTCACTCATGGCAATAAAAGCATCCACCGGTTTTACAAAATATTTAGTGAAAATTTTATCGCCTGGCCTGGCTTCATGCGGAATAATATTATCTGCAATACAAACCACCCTGGTATATTTATTATTTTTGATGAGGCGTAATATGGTGCCTAGACAAGGCCCCATAAAAGGCAGCCAGTAACGCACTACAACCAGGTCAGGCTGCAATTTTTTTATTTCATTGCCAATACGCAACCAGTTAAAAGGATTGATAGAATTGATACTGCTATGGATAACCAAATCAGCAGGCGCAGCATCAGTAGTAAATTGTGAGCTGCCCGGAAACAAAAACCCCGGGTATTGTAAAGAGAAACTATAAATACTCACCACATTGCCCTGCGCCATAAACTCCCTGGCGAGCCGTTCGTTAAATGTTGCAATGCCGCCACCCCTCAGTGGATGTGCCGAACCTATGATGATGATTTTTTTGGACAAGTTGAGGAAAATATGCAAATGTGCAAATGGGAAAATGTGCAAATTTGTAAGTGAGGAAATGTGAAAATATAAAAATGAATAATGGCTAAAAGTTATAATAAATCAGATATCAAAAAAACAGACATTATACATCAGAAATATTAATCCAATAATCAATCAATCCTAAAAATCCTAGTCGGCTGTTCGTTCATCAATCAAATAATAATTTCTGTCAGATGAATTGCGTGCAATCATTTCACCCAAAAAGCCTGCTAAAAATAATTGAAAACCAATAACGATAGAAATAATACCAATATAAAACAGCGGCCTGTCTGTCATATTATATTTTGCATAAAAGATTTTTGCAATAAACAGATAGATCCAGATGCACAACCCAGCCAATGAAACAAAACTACCCCATAGCCCGAAAATATGCATCGGTCTTTTTCCAAATTTGCCCATAAACATGATGGATGCAAGATCAAGAAACCCATTTACAAACCGGTTCCAGCCAAATTTGGTAACACCATATTTCCGGGGGCGATGCTCCACTATTTTTTCGCCAATTTTTTTAAAGCCGGCCCACTTGGCAAGCACAGGAATGTAGCGATGCATTTCGCCATATACCTCTATGCACTTCACCAGTTTTATTTTATACGCTTTAAGCCCGCAATTAAAATCATGCAGTTTTATACCCGTGGTTTTACTTGCAGTAATATTAAAAAGTTTAGAAGGAAAATTTTTAGTCAGCATGTTATCGTAACGCTTTTTTTTCCAGCCACTCACCATATCAAAACCTTCATCTGCAATCATTTTATAAAGGCCGGGTATTTCATCCGGGCTATCCTGCATATCCGCATCCATCGTTATTACCACATTACCTTTAGCCGCTTTAAAACCTTCGTTCAGTGCAGCGCTTTTACCATAATTGCGTTGAAATTTTATGCCACGGATATTACCATTTTGCACCCGCAGTTTTTCAATCACTTCCCACGAATCATCGTTGCTGCCATCATCCACCATTATCACTTCGTAGGTGAAATTATTTTCAATCATCACCCTTTCAATCCACGCAGCCAGTTCGGGCAGCGATTCATCTTCGTTGTAAAGCGGCACTATTACTGATAAATCCATCGTCAAATTTTTATTTCTTTTTGTGTGGCCGTTATTATAAAATTATTTTTTGTCCAGACTAAGAAGCAATGAGCAGCATCGTTGTGTCACTCCCTTGTACGTTATACCCGTGTGGAGCTTTACCCACATTGTAATCAGCCAATATCAGCCTGCCTTATTTGGGCCCTCTTGTACATTTTATTTTTGGGCATCACCTTCAACCCGCTACCTGTTTTATTATCCCTCAACAGTCTTATTTTTTGCACTTAAATACCCGGCAGTTATAGCAGTAACAATTGCACCAATTATTAAGTACCTGAATACTGCAGCCGATATCATCAGCGGCATAAACATTTTGCGCAACTGCTTTGAATTTTCTTCAATTTCCATGGGCAAATGATCACCCTGTAATGCAAGCAGCCTGCTGTTCTCTGCAATCTTTGTATCCCTGAAT
>JANMVB010000320.1:0-5459 GCA_031392305.1 Ferruginibacter sp. | reverse complement strand
TTGGGCCACGATATTACCGCCTGTAAAAACAATGAAGAGTTATATGCTTTGAAAGATATGGATGGTGTGTTCATCAGCACTGCAGATTTTCAACATGCATTGCATGCAATAGAAGGGGTAAATGCAAAGTGTGATGTTTATTGTGAAAAGCCTTTTGCGGAAACAATGGAAGATAACAGGCTTGCCCTGAAAACTATTAAAGCCAGCGACCGGATTGTGCAGATAGGCTCGCAGCGGAGGAGCGGTGCCAATTATATGGCTGCTGCTGATTTTATACAATCCGGCAAATTTGGACCGGTTACCATGGTAGAACTTAGCTGGAATGTAAACCAACCCGGCCGCTGGCGCAGGCCCGACCTGGTTGCAAAATGTAAGGAGGAAGACCTTGACTGGAAGCGCTACCTGATGAACCGCCCCTTTGAATCTTTTGACGCAAGAAAATACCTGGAGTACCGCCTTTTTTGGCCATATTCATCGGGGATGCCCGGGCAATGGATGAGCCACCAGATTGATACTGTGCATTGGTTTACCGGGCTGCAACATCCACGAAGTGTAACCGCCAATGGTGGTATTTATATGTGGAAAGATGGCAGGAAAAACTGGGATACAACTACAGCAGTTTTTGATTATGGCCCCAAAGATGATGCTGCATCAGGTTTCCAGGTGGTGTTTATGTCACGCATGCACAATGGCGATGAGCACCCGGCAGAAATTTATTACTCAAACGGAGGCGAAATGAACCTCAATACAAATAAAATTTCTCCTGTGGGTGGCCTTACGGAAAAGATGGCGAAGGAAATGAATATGAAAGCCAACCTGCTACCGGAATTTAATCTTACGGATAAAATTGTAAAAGTAGAAGCGGGTGCCAATACCGGTGGTGACAGCCTCACCTCCGCCCATGTACGCAACTGGATGGAATGCATACGCAGCCGTAAACAACCCAATGCACCGGTAGAAGCTGGTTACTATCATTCTATTGCAACCATTATGACGAATGCTGCTGCACGTACGGGGGCAAAAGTTACTTTTGATGAAGCTACCCAGGAAGTAATGGTGAATGGAAAAGCGTTCAAATATTAGAAATTTCACGGAAAGAAAATTTCACGCAAAGACGCAAAGAAGCAAAGACGTAAAGTTGATTATGTTCTTTCTTTGCGTCTTTGCGTGGAAAAAATAAGGAGAGAAGTAAACTACATTGTACATAGAAATATTAATATAGCAAGAGCAGCTTTATTTTTTTAACCAGCCATTTATTAACAGCCAGTTTTTGCAACGCTCCATCCATTTTTCATCTGAATTTTTAATGTTCATACCAAAGCCATGTCCGCCACCCTGGTAAATATGCAGCTCTGCCGGCACGTTGTGCTGTAGCAATGCTTCATAAAACCGTGTGCTGTTCTTGGGGCTTACACCTTTATCATCGGAGGCATGTACTAAAAAAGCCGGTGGTGTTTGGTTGGTTACATTTAGTTCAGCAGAGTATTCTTTTAATTTAATAACAGGGGCATTTTTACCCAGTAACTGGTCGCCGGACCCTTTATGAGCAATGGTGGTATCGTACAAACTGATTACCGGGTAAATCAGTAGCATAAAATCGGGGCGCAAGCTGGTATTATTTTTATTGTCGATCGTTATTTTTTTATACTGCGTGCCTGCTGTTGAACCAAGATGCCCACCGGCAGAAAAGCCCATAATACCTATCCTGGCCGGGTTGATATTCCACTCAGCCGCTTTTTCCCTCACCGTTTTAATGGCCTGCTGGGCATCCTGCAAAGGGCCAATTTCTTTGTCAATCATTGTTTCAATGTTGGGGATGCGGTACTTTAATACAATACCTGCTACACCCATTTTGGCAAACTCTTTTGCAACATCAGTGCCCTCGTGGCTGCTGGCATTTATCCAATAACCACCACCGGGAAAAATGATTACAGCGGTGCCATTGGCCTTCTCTTTCTCAGGTAAAAAAATGGTAAGGGTAGGGCGTGAAATTTTACTGGTGATAACCGCTCCGTCTGGCCTCACCTCGCTGGTTTCTTCATCTTTTGTTGGTTTGCTGTTGGGGATACCATCAGGGTATAAGGGCATCACTGTTTGAGATTGAATTACATTTTTCATGGTTAACAGGCAAATGAAGAGGGGAGTGATTTTTTTCATGATAGCTTTAAATATAAATATAGTTAGGGATAGTTTTTAGGTGAATCAATTCATCTTTTAAATAATTGTAACAACCGGTTAAAATGAAACGTCAACATACTATCTTTAAAAAACATTTACTAAAATTACGTTTTCAAAATTGCAAGCCATGAAAAAGATGCTTTTATTGGAGCAATCTTATTTTACTTCTATCAAATGTTTGAAGACAAGGCTTTTGCTTTCATGCCAAAACAACGATTTTTTTATACATCCACACAAAACATTTTAAAAAAATATCACCATGAAACAATTGCTTTTTATTTTCTGCACAGTCGTATTGGTTGTTACCGGGCAGGCTCAAAACTACACGCCATCTGCTGAAATGATGGCGGCCAGAAATGATTTTCAGAACATGAAATTCGGACTGTTTGTACACTGGGGTGCATCCAGTGTATTGGGGCACGGTGAGTGGGTGATGAACAACCGAAACATTCGTGTGCAGGAATATCGCAATTTGCAAACTGTATTTAATCCCACTTATTTTAATGCAGACGAATGGGTGTCGATGGCAAAGGCGGCAGGCATGCAGTATATCACTTTTATCACCCGTCACCATGATGGGTTCAGCAACTGGGATACCAAAGAATCTGACTGGAAAATTACCAATACACCTTATCAGAAAGATGCCTTAAAACAACTTTCCGCAGCGTGTAAAAAGCAGGGCATAAAATTATTTTGCTATTATTCCCTGCTGGATTGGTACCGCCCCGATTACCAGTACGAAACCGGTAAAACCGGTAAGGGCACAGGCCGTACCCAAAAAAGCAACTGGGATAGTTATATCCGTTTTATGAAAGCACAGCTTACTGAATTGCTTACCAACTACGGTGATATTGCAGGAATATGGTTTGATGGCCATTGGGATCAGTTGGATAACGACCATGATAAAACGCTGCAGTCGAAAGTTAACTGGCACTATGATGAAATTTATAGCCTGATACATTCACTGCAACCCAAATGTATGATTGGCAATAACCATCACCTGTTGCCTTTGGCGGGTGAAGATTTTCAAATGTTTGAAAAGGATTTGCCGGGTAATAATACCACCGGCTTTGGTGGTGCTTCCATTTCGCAGTTGCCGCTTGAAACCTGCGAAACAATGAATGATAGCTGGGGTTACAACATCACCGACCGTAAATTTAAATCGGTAAAACAACTGGTGCATTATATAGTAAACGCAGCCGGCCGCAATGCAAATTTTTTGCTGAATGTTGGCCCCATGCCCAATGGTAAAATACAAACAGAATTTAATGATACGCTTGCAGCGGTTGGCAAATGGATGCAGCAATATGGCGAAAGTATTTATGGCACCCGTGGCAATATTGCTCCCGTGCAGGAGTGGGGGTTGCTAACTGCAAAAAACAAAACCATCTTTGCACATATTCTTAAAACTGAAAAGGGGCAGCCATATATTTTTATACCAGAGTTGAAGCAAAAAATACTTACTGCCACTTTATTAAAAGATAAGAGTAACATCCGTTTTAAGCAGCAGCCGGAAGGCACTTTTATTTATTTAAAAGATGTTGCCATGGATGAAACCGATACGGTGATTCAATTAAATATTCAGTAAAGTCATTCATATTTATTTTATTGGCCGGCAGAAGAATAAGAATTTAACATCGTTGTGTCACTCACTTGTACGTCATACCAATGTTGAACTTTTCTTATGTTTTGTCGTGATTCAAAGTTTACACCTTTTTAAAAGGTGTCATCTTTAAAATAGGGTATTTTTATCTGTACCATAATTAAAGCTGCCAATCGATATTCAGTACAAGAGGGCGATGCAAGGATGATCCACGTAGATTAAATGCCCGGACAAAAAATTTTTATGTATGTTTTCATTCTTATTATTGCTCAGTCCTTTTTGTAAAACGAATTAGTAAAGCCACCAATATAAAATCAATTTTTAAAACACTACAAACAAACAATGAAAAAAATTCTTGTAACATCAATTGTATTTATTATTTGCACCAGCCTTTTTGCAAATATGCGTTTGCCAAAAATTTTTGGCGATAATATGGTATTGCAAAGAGGGCAGCAAATACCCGTGTGGGGCTGGGCAGATAAAAACGAAAAAATTACAGTTCAGTTTAACGGGCAGGTAAAAACAATCAATGCAGATAAGGCAGGTAAGTGGCGCATAAACCTTGATGCAACAACTGCCGGCGGGCCATACCAGTTGATCATTAAAGGAAAAAATTCCATTACGTTCAGCAATGTATTAGTAGGCGATGTATGGGTTTGTTCGGGCCAGTCGAATATGGAGTGGCAGCTTAAAAATACCATTGATGCAGACAAAGAAATACAGGCTGCAAACTTTCCGCAGCTTCGTCATTTTGAGGTTACAAAGTCTGTTGCATCACAACCACAGGATGATATAAAAGGCGGCCAGTGGAATATTGCAAGTCCGCAAACCGCGGGCAGTTTTACTGCAGTAGGATATTATTTTGCAAAAGAATTACAGCGTGAATTGAATGTGCCCGTTGGCCTTATCAATACATCGTGGGGTGGCACGCATGTAGAAACCTGGACAAGCCGCCAGGCATTTGAAAACAGTGAGGAGTTTAAAACGATGATTGCTGCCATGCCAAAACTAAACCTCGATTCGCTGGCAACACAAAAAAATGCAGCTACAATAAAAATGATAGAAAAGTTACAAGGCAGCTCATTTAATAATGGTAAAGTGGATACGCAGGGTTGGAAAGAATTATCTTTTAATGATGCTAAATGGCCGGCAATAAATGTACCCGGCACCTGGGAGCAACAATCGCTCGGTGATTTTGACGGAGTAGTGTGGTACAGAAAAACAATAGAAATAAATTCAGCAGATGCAGGTAAGGAAGCAATGCTTGAACTGGCAATGATTGATGATGCGGATGAGACTTATGTGAATGGCGTAAAAGTTGGCAGCACTTCATCATACAATGAAAAAAGAAAATACAAAATACCTGCAGGCACTTTAAAAGCTGGCAGCAATGTAATAGCAGTGAGGGTAGTGGATACCGGCGGTGGGGGCGGTATTTATGGCGAACCGGGGGATGTAAAACTAACCATCGCTTCGGCATCTCAGCCATTGGCGGGTGCATGGCATTTCCAGGTGGAGTCTTTATTGCCGGGTGCTTCTGGCGTTGGTCCAAATAGTTACCCAACATTGTTATTCAATGCCATGTTGAATCCGTTAATTCCTTTTGGTATTAAAGGTGCTATCTGGTACCAGGGCGAAACCAATGCAGGCCGTGCATTTCAATACCGCAAGGCATTTC
>JANMVB010000144.1:0-3166 GCA_031392305.1 Ferruginibacter sp. | reverse complement strand
AACTATTCGTTTCACTTTGCAAAGAAACAATGTTCAGGTTATTTTTCAAACTCAATTCTAATAACTGTTTTCGCACACTATCGGGGTTATGGGTTTGTAGCTGATAACTATTAGGTTGTAGTTGCTCTACTCCGTGTACATTGGTTAATTCCGTTAATGCCCCCTGTTCCACTTTTTCTTTAAAAGTTACCATTACCAAATGATGTTCACTACTTCCTCTTTGCAAATTGCTGAGTGTATCATCCGCTACTATAACACCTTTGTTAATAATAATTACTCTATCGCATATAGCTTCCACTTCCTGTAATATATGCGATGAAAACAACACCGTTTTATTCTGGCCGAGGTTTTTAATTACTTCCCTTATCTCCACAATCTGGTTGGGGTCAAGGCCTGATGTAGGCTCATCAAGTATCAACACTTCAGGATCATGAATGAGTGCAGCGGCAAGGCCTACCCTTTGTTTATACCCTTTGCTTAACTGTCCCGTTTTTTTATTGGCTTCAATTGATAAACCGGTAACAGCTATCACCTTTTCTATGGCTTTGTCCTTATTGCTGATTCCATGTATATTGGCAATAAATTCCAGGTATTCCCTTACATACATTTCATAATAAAGAGGGTTAGCTTCGGGCAGGTACCCTATTTTCTTTTTAGTGGCTAACGAAGCGGTATTTACTTTTATGCCCGATACTTCTGCAGTGCCACCATCTGCTTCGAGGTAGCCTGTTATCATCTTCATAGTAGTGCTTTTACCTGCACCATTCGGACCCAAAAAGCCAACAATTTCGCCTTTTTTTATAGAGAAAGAAATATTGTTTACTGCCTTTTGAGTGCCATAATTTTTAGTGAGTTTGCTTACTATAATTGACATGTAAAGTTGTTATTGCAAAATAAAAACGCCAGGTGTAAAAACCCGACGTTTTATATTAATTGGTAATTATTTTTTTTCATCTTTCGGCTCTGGTTTTTGATTGGGCCTATTGGGATGATTGCCCCGGTTGTGGGGAGGTTTTTGTTGCTGTTTATTTTGTTGATTAGGCCGTTGCTGGTCAGGAGCATTGCGATTTTGATTATTTCGTTGCTGTCCCTGGCCTTCCCTGTTGGGTCCTGGCTGGTTTGGCCCCTGGCCTTCACGATTTTGTGGTGGCCGTTGTTGTGGGCCTTGTGCATTTCGATTTTGGGGTTGCCTTTGCTGGGATTTATTCGGTTGGTTACCACCAGGCTGGCGTTCTCCCCGCTGCTCATTTTGACCTTGCCTGGTTGCTGGCTGCCTGCCAGGCTGCTGTTGCTGACCTCTCTCATTATCCCTTCTTTTACGGCTGGTTTTTTCCAGGCTTTTTAAACTGATCTGCCCAACTACATCCACATAAGTCGGTTCAATTTCAACTGGTTTTTTGCTCACTACTTCTACCGTTTCCAGTTCTTCAGGTTTTATGCCTTGCCTATTGAGGGCTTTTATTTTTTGAACACTTTCAATGGTAAGTGGGTATTGCTTATTGCTATCCGGCATGGTGTACCACATCAGGTTGCGAAAAATATCTTTCTTTACCAGGAAGGCACGGCTCCGGGATACTTCAATCATATCACAATCATCCGGAAAATTTTGTAGCGCATCGAGATATGTATCCAGTTCGTAATTTAAACAACACTTAAGGCGGCCACATTGGCCACTGAGCTTTGTTTGATTGATGCTTAGGTTTTGGTACCGGGCGGCGTTTGTATTTACACTTTTAAAATCTGTAAGCCAGGTGCTGCAACAAAGTTCCCGTCCGCAACTGCCAATACCGCCTACTTTGCCAGCTTCCTGTCTGGCGCCGATCTGCTTCATTTCTACCTTAACTTTAAATTCGCCGGCGTATATTTTTATAAGTTCCCTAAAATCTACCCGGTCGTCGGCAATATAAAAAAAGGTTGCTTTGCGGCCATCTGCCTGTATTTCTACCTCGGCTACTTTCATATCCAAATTCAATTGCCTGGCAATTGCCCTGCTGCGGATCATTACGCTTTTTTCCCTTGCCTTGGTTTCTTTTCGCTTGTTGAGATCGGATTCCGTTGCAATGCGTAATATCTTTTTTATATCGGTACTTTCTTCCCTAACGTTATTTTTTTTAAGTTGCAAACGAACGAGTTCGCCAGTCATATTTACTGCTCCAACATCAAAACCACTTACGCCTTCAACGGCAATCATATCTCCCTTTTCAAAAAACAGGTTGGTGGTATTTTTAAAATAATCTTTGCGGCTGCCATTGTTGAAACTTACTTCTACAATGCGGCAACCACTTTCGGGATCACTGAAGGGGAGATTGGCCAGCCAATCGTGTACATTCATTCGGTTGCAACTGCCGCTTGCACAACTGCCATGACTTTGACAACCACCGGGTGTGCTACCAGAACCGCAACTTCCACATGCCATATAAACGTGTAATTAAAAGAGTAAATAATAAATTGCTGTTAAGGAAACGCGGCGGAACAGTTACAAAATACCGGTGATCCGGTATTGCAAAGGGTGAGTTTATACTGGCTGAACGGAAAAGTTCAGCTTCATTGACGGTATGATTTTTATTATTTTTTCTTTTTGGTAAAAGTAAAAATAATCACTCCTCTTCTTTTATGCACTTTGCTTTAGTGAACTAAGTACCGGGGCTATTACATACGGCAGGTAAAGTTCCACAAAGGTATTCAGTACAAGTGAGTGACACAACGATGTTGAATATAGCGGAGAAAGATCGTTCAATAAAAAAAGACCCAACTCCAAAACTCACGACTCCAGGCCTGGGGCCTTTCCTCAATTGACCAAAATTAGCGAATTGTTGCTAATAATATGATACAACTTAACGGTGAGGGCATGAAACAGCATTTTTCCATTGGCGTTGCGCTCAATATAATAACTGGCTTTATCCAGCTCGTTGATAATGGCTTCCTGTTGGTTGACATTACACATTTTATTGAGGCGCAGGGCAAAATCTTTTTCGTTGGCTGCAATTGAAAAAGAATCCGCTAATTCGGCAGGCATGGCCCCAATGCGAACTGCCTGCTCCAATAAATGGGTGAAATACTTGAGGAATTGCTTTTGTTTTTCCCGGCCTTGTTTGCTGATATCTTCTATCCATTTTACCTGGCCGGGCAGATTTTTTTTGGCGATAAGATTGAGCCATTCCCTTAC
>JANMVB010000141.1:0-1914 GCA_031392305.1 Ferruginibacter sp. | reverse complement strand
AAAGCTCCCCATAGGTATGCGGTACAAGGGAGATCATTAATCCTTTTTACCAAAAAGGATTAATGACAAAATCATATTTACAACGATGCTCCACAATGCTTCACAGCTTGTACAATAATTTGCATTGCACACAACTTAATTTTTATGGGGCGAATATTTATCGCTTATTTTTGAGCAAAAAATATGGAATTACAAACGCAATTTGCACAAGCTGTGAAGCATTGAGGAGCATCGTTGTAAATATGATTTTGTCATTAATCCTTTTTGGTAAAAAGGATTAATGATCTCCCTTGTACCGCATACCTATGGGGAGCTTTACCTGCATTATATATAGAGGCTAAAGTGCAATGCGATGGAAAGGCTATCGGATAGCGGCTGCCGACAGCTCTAATGCAACGCTGGTCAATAATGAGGCGCATGAAAAATTAAACCCATCTTTTGAGGTATTGCATTTCATATTTATATATTATATCTTACATATTCATCCTTTGAAGAATCTTATCTGCACTTTTGATATTTCCAGTTTCTGGTATCCCCGGACGATGTTCACATTTTTTATAAACTTAAAAACATTTTTATGTCAAAAAATCATTTAACCTTCATCGGTTCCTTTTTACTTGCAGCTTTATTTATTGCCGGCTGCCAGAAAGAAACAATGGAAACAAAAGAAACAACCGACAACAATACCCTTGACCTCTCAGCAAATAACCCACGACCAAATGGATGTAGAATGACCGTTAACGACTGGCCGACTGCTGCAAAATTTGAGTTTCATTACAATGCAAAAGGACTTGCGGATGAATGGATAACTGATTACGGGTTTGGATCGCCCTTGCACACCAATGAAATGACTTATGACAATAATAACAGACTTATTCAGTCCAAAGAATTTTACTTTGGTTCAAACTATATCTATCACTTTTTTTATACAGGTAAACTGCTAACCCGTCTTACACGTATCAATATTGATAACCCTGCTGATGCAGTGGATTTTCTATACACGTATAATAATAAAGGACAAAATACCAGGCAAGACGATGATGTAAGTGATCAACATGTACTCATGACTTATGATAATATGGGCAATTGTACCCGTACAGATCTTTATTTTGGCAAGGATTTGGTATTTTCTGATATCTATTCATTTAGTGTGCCTGCCCGAAATCCACGGGCTGCTGTGCCCGGGGTGGAGACTGGTTTTATAGCTTATGGCACAGCAGGATTTGATGATAAATGGCAGTTCTCCAGTAACCGTACTGAGTTTTATGACAATGGCACCCTGTTTCTTTTTAATGATTATGACCCGGCTCAAACAACTATTAATACAGGCAATCATAATTATCCCATTTCTGCTACTTATTATGACAGAGTTACGGAAGCGCCAATCACTATCAGTTTCGCCTATGAGAACTGCAATGGCAATGGCAGTATTGCAAAAGTTGGAAACCCGCAAGGCAATACTAATATTGGTATAAAAAATACAATAAGGCAGAAACGGCCCCTATTAATAAGAGGTAGTCAAAAATCAATAAAAGACCAGATACAAAGAATGAAACAACTGCTTGCGAAATAACTTGACCCATGTTTTGCAGTTGAATTTGTTGCAGCAGAATGCTATAACATACCCGGCAAGTGGTTGCTGGCAAAAGACTATATTGAATATTAACACAGTAGTGCTTTCTTCAGCCCCCCTTCGGGGGGCTTACCTAAACTCCCCAAAATGCCACAATATCCCCGAAGGGTCATGCAGGTAACACTCTTTGCCCCAGTCAAATTGTTTAACTGGGGTTAATCTTACCTGCTTATATTTTTCAGGCAGTGCAAGGGATTGTAGTGCTGCATAGTGTTCATCTATACTATCAACTTCAACAAATATCATGGTATTATCTACCCAATCTTTCACGTAAGCATTTT